>DATDYG010000001.1:0-4940 GCA_035289085.1 Candidatus Bilamarchaeaceae archaeon
TTTTCCAAGAAGACCGCGATCCTTTTCGATTGCATTTATCCAAAAGGATCTAGGAGTGTGATAAGATCCAGGATACCCTTTTCTAGCCAAAAGTTTGTCGGTAAGATCTATCTCTTTTTGCACTCTAGTCGTATCCTTTCCCAGCTCTAAATAATAAGCTTTTAGTTCACGTAAGGCTCGGGAATATACAAATTCTCGTGGTGCCACATTGGCATTTTTTCCAAATGCTTTCATTATTTTTAGTAGTGAACCTTGTTCTAGGCCAAGATAGATGTCGAATTCGCCACTTATAAGAGACTGATACATTTGGTTTGCAAGCTTTTCCAACATTGCCACATATTCTGGATCTTTGTTACGGCGACCGAAAGCAGATCGGACTAGGCCAACCTCATCCATTTTCTGAAAAGCCCAATCTAGATTGGCACGCTCATTTTCGTAACCAAGTTTTGCAATTAGGTAATCTATTGCAAGATTCAAAAATTCGATATATTCATAACGATCTCGCTCCTTATTCAATGATTTACCGCCTACTTCTATTTGAGGATTTTTTATATCGCTATAGAGTTCAGAGATCTCTTCTGCATAATCTACAAGAATACCCCTCATTTTCATGATGTCCGTGGGCGTTAATACTTCAATCTCCACATCATCCGGCTTTCTTGTTACAACTCCTTTTCTTAACCGCTCTTTATTTTTTTCCATTTCTATTTCCTGCGATTTCCTAACAGGCTCCACGCGGACGACGCTGGCGATTGCATGCCTTCTGCTGATGCTATCGCCAAAGTATTCTACAACTTCATCCAGTTCTCTCCGCGCCTCTTCATCCAAATGGGAATGTGAAGGTTTTGGCTTGGCCGCTGGGGAAGTTCCTTTGCCTTCCATGATGTTCGTTAATCTCAAGGAAATTGAAAGCCTCATTGCAAGATAGATATGATAATCCCTTTCAAAATCCGGAGATAGTAATAAACGAGCTAAACCTGGTGAAATATCGCCCAACGCCTCGAAAACATCCTTGAAATGGCGCGGGGCTATAACGTTACCAGCCAGCCAGCCGTTTTGTACGTGGGCAAGGCTGACTACTTGGATTTCTTTTCCAGCCAGTTTTGTAAGAAGCTTGGCATGAATGGTTTCTGCTGCCAGTTCATACATTTCAGGTGTTAAGTCTGCTTTATTTCTGATAACACGCTCCAAAAGCATTTGATCGAGTGTTAATTCTGATGGCCAACGCATTGGTTGTTCGACTGGACCACGCAGTAATTCGACCCTAAATTTAGTTGTATACCCTTCAGATGTTTCTGCGAAGAGTGAAGCCATCGCATTTCTGTATTTTCTTCCCTGCATCAGCAGGCTGTCCATAGTGCTTCTGTGCTGTTCAATGTCAATGCCTTCCTTTGCATAGATAACCTGCTCGCCTTCCTTGAGATCTGAAGCGGTTTTTTGCACGTATTGGTTATCACTAACACGAACGAAAACCCTAGAATCAGGTGAAAGAATGGTATTTCCCAGTGAGGTAACTACCATTAAGGGCCGGTCGTCAATCTCGGCAATGCGTCGCATTTCCCGCTTTTCTGTATCACGCCTTTCTGCTTTTAGCCTTGAAGCTCTGCCCATGATAATCCATATATTATTACGTAATTGTTTATTTAAACACGTGAGATGGGTTTATAAATAGTATTGACAAAAATGTCAATTGACAAAAGTGTCAATGTGATGATGTGTATCCGATTTTCCAATTGGGCGGACCGGTAACCGGTAAGGATTTTTACGGAAGGGAAGGGGTTTTACGAAGCTTGCAACGGGATTTGGTAGATAAGGGAATGAGAGGTTATGTAATATACGGTGCAAGGAGAATAGGTAAAACCTCGCTTTTGATGGAATTCAAGCAAAGAATAACGGCTAACAAAAAAGCTACGTGCATATACATAGACGTTTCATCTATCCATCCATTTACATTAGAACGGCTATATGATACCATGTTCATAGAGAGCCTGAAAGCGTTCAGGCCAAAGTTAGATATGTGGGACGGCGTAAAAAGCGCCTTGGCTGGCTCTGCAACAGCCTTTAGTGAAATCCTGAAAAATGCCTCAATAGACATAGTTGTAAAGGATTATTTGACGATTAAATTCAGGCTAAAGGAGAGAAAGGCTGACTTGCAAGAGCTTTTAAAAAATGCTTTGACAGCTGTAGAAAAATATTCTGAAAGAAGCAAAACCAGGGGGATTATAATACTGGATGAATTCCAGCTTATAGAAAAGATGGAACCGAAAACCTTATGGGCATTCCGGGCCCATATCCAAAATTGGAAACATGCTGCCATGATAGTCGCGGGTTCGGAGGTTTCATTTGTCGAGGAATTAACGATAAACAAAACAGCGCCGTTCTACATGCTTTTTAAGATTGAGAATTTGAAACCATTTGACAAAAAGACTTCTGAGAATATGATTTTAGATAAATTCAAAAAGCTCGGAATGCACATAGAACAGAACGCATTGGAGAAATGCCATGATCTTACGGGCGGCTATCCGTTCTATTTGCAGTGGCTTGGGGATGCGATCTACGATCAAAAACCAAAAAAAATCGGGATAGCTGAGGTTGTTTTGGCATTTCGGGCTTTATTAAAAGAAAGCGAGGTCATTTTTTATAGTGAATTAGAACGGATTTCAGAAGGCGAGAAAAGCGTCCTTATCGAACTTGCAAAGGGAAGGAAGAGGATAACCGAGGTGGCAAAAAGACTTGAGAAACCGGATTCGACTGTAGCCAAATTTGTAGAAAGACTTATTGCAAAGGGCTATGTAATAAGATATGAGAATGGATATAAATTAGTTGATAATTTGCTGGCCGGATGGTTGGCATTAACGTATTGAGTCAGCGGAGATTCGAGAATTGAAGGATTATTGGAAGTAGAGAATGCCAATCGGATATTCAAAAATTGGAAAGGGTTGCTTTTTAAACTAACGCATACAAAGCATACATTGGTGCGTAGTATGACAGATGTAACGTTTAGGAATGTAAATGAAAGGGATTTGCGTGACTTTAAAGCCGAAGCGGTACGCGAAAATAAAACATTTGGCGAAGCTATAGCTGAAGCCATTCGGTTATGGGTAGAACACAAACAATTCGCCAAAAGGAAAAAGATGAAACTTTCGCAGTCAAAACCCGTTGATTTTGGCCCTGGAACAGAAAATCTTAGCAAACGGATAGATGAAATATTATATAGCGGGTGATTTCAATTTCGGTACTTTTGGATACTGATTTTTTGGTAGCTTATTATAATACAAGAGAAAAGAATCACCCAAAGGCTGTAGAACTATTAAATGAGTTAGAGACGGGCGAACTCGGTCGTTTGTGGGTATCTGATTACGGATTTGATGAAACAATAACACTCTTGAAAAAATACCTGGGAAACAAAGCCGCCACAGAGAAGGGAAATGTAATTTTATCTTCGCTAGAGCTCGTACGCGTTGATACCGAAGCATTTGGACTAGCGTGGGAGCTATCTAAAAAGTTGGATAAATTAAGCTTTACCGATTGTACGCACATAGCGCTGATGAAACATTTCGACATCGATTATTTAGCAACATTTGACTCTGGATTTGATGGTATTGTAAAAATTTTAAGGTAGGGGATAACTAGGGTCATCGGCCTGATGGATACGGAGGAGGAAGAGTACAACCCTATCGAAATCCTTATTAAGCCGAAAAGAGCTATATATTAGTATGATATTCCGTACGGGTTGGAGGCCGGGTTCCGCACAAGCCAGCCCATCTGCCGAAAGCCCCAAAAAAAGGGATTTCTGGAGAATACTGCCCTTGTTAGCGGGACTTGCCACGTCTGTTTTTGGCTGCGGACCGGAACATGATCAGACTTATCAACAGGACCGGAAGCATCACCACGAAGCAGAACCCGGGCCAGCACAGCAAACGGAAACAGGCCAAGGATCATATGAAGGCGGAAAGGCAACGCCGGTAACGGCCGAGAATAATGAACTGGGTGAATTTTGCACGAGCCGTGGGCATTCCGTGGAGGATATCCGAAGAAAGGACAAACGCGCTTCCGCAGCCGAGCCCCCCCAATTCGAAGACGTCACCGAAGCGGTCGGCCTGGGAGGCATCCGTGCAAAAACGGCTTCCTGGGCAAGGATAGACGAGGACGCCTATCCGGACCTGTTCGTGGGTTTCGGGAACCGGGGCGAGGTATACATCAACTGCATAGAATGGTTCTATCCGCTGGAGCTGGAGCAGAAAATGAAGAAGGGGGGTGAACCGCAGCCGTTCTTTTCATTGGTCAATGCGACGTATGTGGCGGACCTGGACATGGACGGCCGTACGGACATCCTGATCGTGGCCATGCAGGCATGGAGAGATGGCAACGGGATAATGCTGAAGGCCCGCCTATCCGCTTTATACCAGCAGGCCAGCCTTACCTTTACGGAAAGGCCCATCTGGGAGGAAACGGGCTATTTAACGGCGGATTTATCCGATATCCCGAGAGAGCCAACCGGTGTGGGCGGCTTTGAGCTGGATGGCGATGGTTGCCCGGACCTGTACCTCACGCGCTATGGGAACGGCAATGACCCCACCGGTGCCGTAGAAGCGCGCGCCAACCGGTTTTTACGCAACCGGCATTGCGAAGGCGGAGAAGGCTTCGAGGATGTTACCGAAACCATGCCGGCAGCGGTCCAGTTAGCCGGGCAATTCAACAATTACGTTTATGCGCTCATACCCGGCACGGCCTGCGGCGCGGAACCGGTGCTGGTGGCCACCAACGATTCCACCCCCAGCTTCGCCTTCCGGTATAGCCGCGGGGAAGGGACGTTTACGCCGCTGCAGGTCCCTGCCTTCTCTCCGCCGATAGCGGTGATGGGAGGCGACATCCAGTTCAGAAATGACGATGCATGCGCTGCCGCGCTTTTCCTTACCGATCACCAGAGGATTCCGGCC
>DATDYG010000002.1:0-4175 GCA_035289085.1 Candidatus Bilamarchaeaceae archaeon
AACTACAGGATAAACAGCTCGCCGGCATGCGTGCCGCCGGGAACAGGATGTGTATTGGATGCGCTGGTAGTAAGCGACATAGAACCTGGAACCCTCCAGCCGTTTACGATCAGCTGCGTGGAAGAGGGCGATCCGGTGGATTGCACGGGTGTGACCTGGAGTGCAGATGCCGCATTGGGCGCAAGCTTTTTTGCGCCGGGCGACAGCGGCGCAACGGCAAGATTTTCCAACCCGGACAGCAGCGGAAGGGTGAACGCAACTACGCGGGATTATGGCGTATGCACCGCGGACATCACCGTGGGAAGTGCTGACAATGATACAACCACCGGATGCACACTGGATCCGGAGGATGTGATCCTGGACCCCGGAGAGGAACAGACGTTTACGATCCGCTGTACAGAGGAAGGCGTGGCCGCGGATTGCGGAACGGTGACATGGGACGCGGACGCGGGCCTTGGACCGGATTTTGTTTCCATGGATGACGATGCGGCAACGGTGCGGTTTATGGCACCGGATGAGACAGGCGAATTGGTCGCCACTACCGAGGCAGGCCATATCTGCGATGCGAAGGTGGAGACCCGAGCCGGCGGGATAGAAAACGGATGCGCGCTTGCACCGCCAACGGTTTCGCTGGACAGTGGAGATACCCAGGCGTTTGACTTGGCATGCTATGTTGATTTTGCCGAGGTAGAATGCGACGGGACGGCCTGGGAGGCCAGCGCTTCGCTTGGCGCGGACTTTGTATCTGCAAGCGATAGCGGTGCAATGGTTGAATTTAGCGGGGATGACACTGTCGGCTTTGTAACCGCAAATGTGGCATCGCTTTCCTATAAATGCGATGCAATGGTGACGATCGGCGATGTCGTACCGGAAAACGATTGCCTGATCACGCCTACGGCTGTAACACTGGAATCCGGAAGTACGCAGTCCTTTGACCTGGCATGCTACGTGAACTTTACCGAGGTGGAGTGCATGGCCACCAACTGGATAGCCAGCGGCGTGCTGAATGCAGTGATTCTGTCCGAGGGGGATGACGGTGCGGAGATACAGTTCAATGGGGAGAACGTAACGAGCAGGGTAATGGCGATCGTGACAAGGCCGGATTATACCTGCGATGCCAATGTCAACCTCGTTCCCCGCGGAGCGGGTAATCAAACTGGAGGAGACGATGGAACCGGGCCGACCGATCAGAGCTGCCAGCTTTCGCATACCGTACTCCGCATGCAGCCCGGCGGACGGGCAACGGTTACGATTACCTGCCCCGAAGAACCCAATGGCATCTGCCCCAGTCCGCCTGCCTGGGAACTCCGGGATATCGGCGGAGGAAGCTTTGAGGGTATGGTGGAAAGGGAAGAGATCACGCCGCCTCCGGAAGACGGCAGCAGGGGAACAGTCGTAGCAGCATTGGCCGAAGGCCAGGGGTACCTCATTGCAACCGTAGGAGAATATGCCTGCCACACCTTCATCGATGTGGGCGGCTTGTACTGCGGCGACTATGCATAATTAGATCGGATGGCTGTCGCCCAGGGCAGGAACCTTCACGTTGTATTTTTTCTCCAGGATAGGAGGAAGGTCGATCTTTTCCCCGTGCACCAGGAAGATGTTCTTCAATCCGCGGATGCCATCGGCAAACTGCTGGAGCTCGTTGAAATCCGCATGGGCGGATAACCGCACCTTTTCCACTTTTAAACGAAGCTGGATCTCTTTTTCATTGAGCATAATGGTCTGGGCGCCTTCCAGGATTTTCCTTCCCAATGTTCCTCGTGCCTGATAACCTACGAAAATAAGTTTGTTTTTCGGGTCGGGTGCGAATTTTTCCAGATAGAACAAAGCCGGGCCGCCGGACAGCATGCCTGAGGTGGAGACGATGATGGAGGGCTCTTCCAATACGTCTTTCCGGTCCTTGGAACGGGGCCGGTGGAAGAACAGGCTTTTGAACGGGTCGTCCTCGCTCATGAGGATTCTTTTTTTGATATCGTCATTGGCGTAATACGCGTTGTGCCGGTAGATGCGCAGGGCCTTATTGATCATCCCTTCGACGTAGATCTTCGTCTTTCCCAATGCGCCGCTGCGCATGTAATCGTCCAATAAGAGCAGCACTTCCTGCGCGCGGCCCACGGCAAAGGAGGGAATGAGCACGTGGCCGCCCTCGTTCAGCGTCTTGTTGATCTCTTCGATAAGTTTCCGTGCGGCCTGTTTGTAGCTGGGCAGCGTGTCTCCGCGATCGCCGTACGTGCTTTCCATGATGAGTGTTTTGGCGCTGAGGTTGCGGTAGCAGCCATCCAGAATGCGGGTGGGGCGGACGCACATGTCTCCGGTGTAGATGATCCCGCCGTGTTCCGGGATATGGATGATGCTGCTGCCCAGGATGTGCCCGGCGTTGTAGACGGTAAACGGGAATATGCTGCGCACCGATTCGCCGTATTCCACCATGTGCACGTTTTTCAGTACCGCATCCACGTCTTTCTGTTTAAAGGCGCGGTACTTCTGCAGCCGATGGTAGTCAGCCAACAATACGCCCATCAGGTCGCGCGTCGGTTTCGTAGCCCAGATGGCGGGGTGATGCCCCATGGCATAGATGTGCGGAAGGTATCCGCTGTGATCCAGATGGGCGTGACTGATGAAAATATGGTGGATTTTTTTTATATCGTGATCGGAGATTACCGGATATTCCACGCGTTCGCCCAGTTTGATGCCGCAGTCCATCATCAGTGCTTTATGCCGGTCTTCCAGCACGATGCAACTCCGTCCGACTTCCCTTGCGGCTCCGTAAAAAGTAAGGAATATGATTATCACCCTGGCGAAACATTTATCTTTGTATATGCTGATAGGAAAGCCATGGGGGGTGAGATTATGAAGGAGATTACCATCGTATCCAGAAACGAGGTGGGCACACTGGCCCAGGTTGCAGAAGTGCTCGGAAGCGTGGGAGTAAACATAGAAGCCATCTCAGCATACGAAAAAAACAACAATGCGATTTTCCATCTGGTAACCAATGATGTGAACACGGCTTTAAAAATGTTGTCGCGCGTGCCCAATGTCAGGCTGGAGCAAAGCGATGTGATCGTCTGGAAGATGCCGAACAGGCCCGGTGAACTGGGCAAGCTGACGAGAAAACTGGCGAACCAGGGAATCAGCCTGCAAAGCATTTACATTGTGACGCGGGGAAACGATTTCACGGAAATAGCGATCAAACCCGCTGTCAACGATTTCGAAAAAGCCAGAGGGATTCTAGGGATCAAGTAGTTTACTTAAGTGGTTCCAGCAAGCGTACTGCTGCGTCTATCTGCGCTTTCGATCCTCGCACAACCAGTTCTTCATCTCCATGCCGTATCATTTCAAACGATCCAGCTAGATGGCGGGAAGCAGGTATTAAAAATCTTACTATTCATAATTTTATTAAAAATAATAAAAGGTGATGGAATGACGAACATGCTATCTGTTCCCTTGCCAGAGGAACTGAAAGAAGAAATGGACAGACATAAGGATATCAAATGGGTGGAAGTTGTCCGGCAGGCCTTATGGGAGAAGGTTAAAGCACTGGAAAAATTAGACGAAATAATGGCCAAAAGCAAGTTAACGGAAGAAGATGTGGAGATACACTCCAAAAAGGTAAAGAAAAAAGTCTGGAAAAGACATAAGAAAGAACTGGGTTTGTAAAATGCAGCTTGTTGTTGATGCCAATGTGCTATTTTCTGCACTCTTAGCCAAGGGTGTAACCCGGGGTTTACTATTCAATTCGCAGTTAGAACTCTATTCGCCAGAATATTTGCTTAGCGAATTAAATGAACATGTACAAACCGATGAAGAACTTAAAGAAAAATTAAAGCAAAAAAAGGAAGAAACCGATACTGTAATGCATGAGCTATTGCATCAGATCAGAATAATCCCAATTACCGAATATCGTTCTTTTATTAAAAGGGCTTTTGAAATTTCTCCGGATGAATATGACACACCTTATTTTGCATTGGCACTTCATCTTAAGATTTCTTTATGGTCCAATGATAAAGGATTGAAAAAGCAGGATGTAGTTCATAGTGTAGGACATAAATAGGGGAACATTGGTGAAGCCCTAGACGACTGACGCGGCCGGAGATCTACTGAGGTCCGCGTCCCTTCAGGTGGGTACGAAGAAAGGCCACTTGGAGCCTTAGAAAGTTTGTTTATTTATGTCC
>DATDYG010000003.1:0-4925 GCA_035289085.1 Candidatus Bilamarchaeaceae archaeon
GAACGGGTATTGGAAAAACGCCTGGGCAGCCATGAAAAAATCGGAAAAGACCTGCTGCAGGAAAGCGGACTCAAGGATATCATCCAGGAGAATTTCCGTGTCCGGGAAATCCTGGAACTGGACAAAAGGCCGGAAGGCCAGATCGTTTCCTCGGACCTGGGCGCCGACCGGATGGATTATCTCCTGCGCGATGCACGCGCGACAGGCGTAGCCTACGGCGTTGTAGATATCGATCGCATTATCCACACCCTCCGCCTCCGCGGCAGAGACCTCTGCATTGATACGGGCGGGTTGGAAGCGGCCGAATCCCTGCTGATTGCCCGTTTCATGATGTTTTCGACGGTTTATCTCCATCACACCGTTCGTATCGCATCGGCCATGCTCCGCCGGGCCATGGTCCTTGCCCTGGAAGAAAAGACCGTCCAAGCGGAAGAATTCATCCGTTGTTCCGATGAGGAGATGCTGAGCCGGATGCAGGCGGGTTCGGCCCGCCCGTGGGTCGACGGTATTCTTCAACGAAAACTGTACAAGGAGCTGCACTCCTTCCAGCCTTCTGCGCATCCCACGCTGTCGGAAAAGGAGCTTTCCAAAAAATACGCCTGCACCATTCTGGTGGACCCGCCGTACGCATTCTTCAAATCCATCGGCATTCAGGTAACCTATGAAGGAGCGTTGCGGCCATTGGTGGAACTCTCTCCACTGGTAAAAACACTGGAGCAGAGCGAAGAAAACAGGAAACGAACGTTAATCCTCTGCCCGCCGGAAAAACGGGATGAACTGAAAAAGCAGTTTCGCGTTTAGATACTTCCCTGCACCAGAATATCGCCGATTTTTACAAGGGTTACGAAAACAAGCGTGGCAATGATGATATTGCGCGGATCCATCTGGATGCCGGAAATTTTAACGTCCGCACCCATGCCCAGAATGCCGGCACTGGCCATCGGCATGCTGATCTGTTGCTGTTTTATTGCCATAAATTAATCCATACGCCCATGCGTATATAAATCTTTGTTTAAACAACCTTACTATGTCGGAAGTGACCATCCATAAACTCCAGCAAATAAAACTTAGACAACCCTTTGTTATCCTCGGTTTGCCGGGCACGGGCCTGGTCGGAAGCGTGGCCGCTTCCCAGCTCGTGGATGCGTTGAAAATGCCCTTTGTAGGTTACATCTCCAGCCCGGAATTTGCGCCCCTGGCTGCCATTCATAATTATACGCCCCTTCCGGCTGCGCGTATCCATGTTTCGGAAAAGCACAATCTCGTTGTCGTTCTTTCGGAAATGACCATCCCAGTAAACGCCTCGCTGGCACTGGCTAACAAAATCTACGAATTTGCCAAATCGCTCCATGCTTCCATGGTGATATGTCTGGGTGGGGTTTCGCTCCAGGAGGAAGGCCATGCGGTATATGCGGTCAGCAGCGACCGGAAACTGGTGAAGCCCCTGGTCGATAAAAAACTGGTAAAACCCATCCGGGAAGGCGCCACCAGCGGAGTGTCCGGCGTGCTACTGGCCAGAGGCAACATCGAGCATTTTCCCATCATCTCCATACTGGCCGAATCTTCGGAGGAGTATCTTGATCCCGAGGCCGCTTCTCAGGCATTGAAGGTTTTATCCGCCATCATCAGACTGAAAATCGATACCAAACGCCTCGATACCGAGGCCAAAGAAATTTCCGAGCAGCTGCGCGAAAAGGTCATCAAAAGCAAGCTGGCCATCAAGCGTGCTACACCAGAAGGCGGCATGTACGGTTAATTTAAATTTTTACCCTTCTTATTCTGTTGCTTACTCGCAGGGGTGGCAGAGCCTGGCCAAGAACCTTTTTGACTTAATACAAACATATGGCAAAAACCTTCACGAAAAAGCCATGCGGTAAAACTTCAAAAAGGATGGCTATATGCGCGGGACTTAAGATTGCCAACAATCTGTTGGCAAGTTTTGGATGATACGTTGTCCAAAGACATCCCGTCACTTAGTGTGTTCGAAGGTTCAAATCCTTCCCCCTGCATTTTATCAGAACAATTCGTCCTGCGGGTATACCACCACTCCCTGCTTGGTTATCTTGAGCGGCACGCGCTTGAGGGAATGGTTCCGGTAGCGCATCTTCCGGACCAGTGCCGATCGTACAAACATGTTCCTCTTGGCATCCGAAACCAGTGCCAGATGGATGATTCCGTCCACCACGAATTCTTCAAAGCCGCTGATGGAAAACGTCCGGGCGCCTTCGGGTATGTCGGAAACAACCAAGCTCACACAATCCAGGTTCTGGAGCTTTCTGCTCAACAGCATCAGCGCCCTCCTGTTTTCTTCGGGTTTTAGAAAATAAGTACTGGCAATGGTATAGGAATCAATGACCAGTCGTTTAGCACCCGTTTTTTTTATCGAGTCAAAAATGCCTTTCTCCAGCTGTTTAAACTCATATATGGGCGGGGACTCAATCCAGAGCTTTTTCCGGGATATCAGCGAATCCAGGTCCCATCCGAACTGTTTTCCCATCCGTAGGATATCACCGGCTTTCTGTTCAAGGGAAATAAGAACCCCGGGTTCGTTGAGCTGGGTGGCTCCGTGGTATAAAAACTGAAGGCACAGCAGGCTTTTTCCTGCCCCGGTGTTCCCAGATACCATCACCAGGCTGTTGGGGAAAAACCCGCCGCCTAACAACGGATCCAAACCAGGGATGCCGGATGCTATGTTCCTTTCAACGTTTTTTTCCTTTGCCATCTTTTTCGTATTTACCATCTTCTAAAAGTTTAAAAGGCCATCATTTTCTGCGGGTTCGCCACTCGTCCAGCCAGGCCCCTGCCAGTCCTGCCGTTATGTCGTATCCATACCTGCCTGCGGTTATACCCATCCTCACGGCATCCTCCACCCTGGGTTTTATTCCTCTTACGGTACACCTGGCCGCTACATCTACCAGTGCAGTTAACAGCAGCGTCCCGCGGGCACTCTCTCCTGCTTGCCGATCCAATGGATTTCTATCCGGATCCATAAGTGCCCTTTGGCCAAAACGTCCCCTTATCCCATCTGCCGTTTCCCGCCCTCGCCGGGCCATATCCCGAACTTTCATGTTTCTCCCTTAAAGTATTCTGGCTTTTTTCCCATTAAACGCTATCGTATTCTCAAAACGTACGCCAAAAGAGGGAAAGTATGCTGCCGGCTCAATCGCCATCACCGTTCCCTTGATCGGATCGCGGTGCCGCGTATTTAACCTTGGATATTCATGCACGTCCAGTCCCACCCCGTGGCCGATGGAATGGATCAGCGACGGCAACCCGTGCCTTTTCATCAGGGCATCCGCTGCCCTGGCCACCTGATTTCCGGTCCGCATATCTGCCATTTCGTCCAGCAACGCTTCGCTTACTGCCCGGCATTTTTCATAGGCTTCCTCCATTTTTTTATTTTTTCTTAAGAAGAAGCATCGGGTCACATCACTGCAATACCGATCATATTTCACACCGTAATCGATCAGCACCATGTCCTTCAGTCTTGCCTTGCCCGGCTGATAATGGGGAAACCGCGCATTTTTTGCGGTTGCGACGATGGGTTCAAACGCGGGTCCGGCACCTTCTTCCAGCGTCGCTTGCAGTAATTGTTTTTTTACTTCTTCTTCCCGTATTCCTTCCTTAAGTTCCAGGTTGTCCAATATTTCCCGCGTTAGTCTCGTCGCCTTTGCCATCGCGTTTATTTCCTCTTTTTTCTTCCGCATCCGCTCCTGCAGCATATTTTCCGATGCATTTTCCAGCCTGCAGATTTTTTTCAGCCGTTTCGCTGCATGCAAAGAAATATTCCGTTCGTCCACACCCACCGTTCCGGAAAGCATCCTCCTCAATTCCCGGAATGCATCCTTGTATGCAACCACCGTGCCGCGGAACGTTTCCCGGGCTGCCGCCTCGTTCATTTTGGGCACGAGCAATATCCGTTTTTTCCCTTTCTGAAGGAAAAATGCGTGGTCAATATCCACGCCTGCAAAATAATAGAAGTTGGCATCGAACTGTTCTCCCCGGTATACGAGCATGTTTTTCATTGCTATCCGGGTCCGGCGTGCACCACCTGCTCGTCTCCGTTCATCCGGAAGACGATGTGCGCATTCTTCATCGAAACAGGGTAGATGAACTCCACCGCTTCCCCTTTTTTCACGTCTGACCGGACGAATGTCAGCTTCTCCTTTTCTGCCCGGTCGCGGACGACGACCTCCTTCAGGTCGTGGTGGGCCCGGATATGTACCCGGCTCTGTCCCTGTTCAATGGTTTTATAATACTCCGCCGGGCTGTCGGTTTTCTTCCACATCCAGTAGACCACGCCGGCAACAACGGCCAGCGTAATGATCACGACGCCCAAAATAATCTCCAATACCATCATCCCCACCCCAGCCGTTTCCTTCTTTTCAGCACTATACATTTCAACCTTAATCTTTTTATGCGCTGCCTCAATCCCCGGTCGTTCGTGCAGACGCTCGCCCGATAACTCCGTGCATAGGAAAATATCCACCGGTCGGCCGGAAGCCCGGTTTCAACCACGTTTACTTTCTGCAGCCGCAGTATCTTCAACGCCAGTCGGGCCGCGCTGCCGGTTTTTCCCTTATTCTTCGCCAGTTTCTTCAATTCATTTAGAATACAGCTTCCTACGATGATCTCCCCGTCCGGCACCAGCTCCTTCAGCTGCCCGAACACGTCTACGCCGTATTGGTAGGGCAGCAGCAGAAAATTCGTATCCATGACGGTTTTCTTCATGATATCATTTAACCGATCAACGATTTTAAAATCTCTTGTGTGTTAAGCACCTGATAGCTGGGGACATAAATAAACAAACTTTCTAAGGCTCCAAGTGGCCTTTCTTCGTACCCACCTGAAGGGACGCGGACCTCAGTAGATCTCCGGCCGCGTCAGTCGTCTAGGGCTTCACCAATGTTCCCCTATTTATGTCC
>DATDYG010000004.1:0-4474 GCA_035289085.1 Candidatus Bilamarchaeaceae archaeon
TGGAGTGGTCGGCGGGGCGGATAGCGCTGCAAAAGAGGCAATTTTGCTCACCCAGTGGGCCAAAAAGGTCTACATGATCTACCGGGGAGAAAAGATCCGGCCCGAACCGGTGAACATGGTGCGCGTGGAGAAGAAAATAAAGGAAGGGAAGATAGAGATCATCCCCAACAGCAATGTAACGGAAATCAAGGGGAAGGATAAAGTGACGCACGTTATTCTGGACAAGGCGTATAAGGGATCCAAGGAATTTAGGCTGGACGGCGTTTTCGTGGAGATCGGCCATATCCCGAATTCGCAGATGGCCAAGGAACTGGGCGTTAAGCTGGACAAGAAAGGCAACATCATGATCAATCGTTCCGCGGAAACGAATATTCCGGGTATCTTTGCCGCAGGGGATGTGGCGGATACCGCATTTAAACAAGCCATCACCGGCTCGGCCGAAGCCGTTTTGGCGGCATACAGCGCATACGAATATGTGAAAAGAGAAAAGATATTCCCGTGCAGCGACGAAGGCTACGTGCTGGAAAAAGAGGAGCCCGCCCACCAGGAAAAGGCCCGCGTCATGCAGGAAATCAAGTCCAAGAAGTAGTTTCCATGGCCTGGTTCATCTTCGCTTTTTTGGCGGCGTTTGCCAATGCGACGTACTTTGCGCTCGTTAAAAAATACATAGCGCGTTTTCCGCCCTATGCGTTCATGGGAACTACGCTGCTTATCGGTTCGTTTCTCCTGTTCCTTTTCTCCGCATGGCAGGGCATTCCATCCCCAGGTCCCCAATTTTACCCTGCATTCATTCTTACTACCCTCCTCAATATAGGCATCATCTATTTTTATGTCCAGGCGCTCCGGCTCACTGATCTTTCCCATGCCTTCCCCATGCTCTCCTTCACGCCCGTATTCCTGGTCTTCACCTCCTTTTTCATGCTGGGCGAATTTCCAACGGCATTGGGGCTGGTCGGCATTCTCCTTATTGTGCTGGGTTCCTACCTGCTTAACCGGGATGCGCACGATGGTTTGCTGACTCCGTTCAGGCGCATCTTTAAAGAAAAGGCCATCTTTTTCATGCTGGTTATGGCGTTCCTGGTCAGCCTGGCGGCCAATTTTGATAAGATCGTTATTCAAAACTCCAGCATCACGTTCGGCTTTTCCATCGAGCTTTTCATGCTGGGCATCTTCTATCTTGCCCTTTCCTTCCGCTCCCGTCCGTCCGTGACACACTCCCAGGTGGGGAGTGTGAAACTACTGGCTCCCGCCTTCCTTACCGGTATTTTTGTCGCGCTGGATATCGGCCTGATCGGCGCAGCGTTGGCATCGCAGATCGTCCCCTATGTCATGGCGCTGAAGCGCCTGGCGATCCTTTTCGCGGTTGTCTATGGAGGAGTCTTCTTGCGGGAAAAACACCTCGTACGGCGGGCTATGGCCGCCCTGCTGATGGTGGGAGGTGTGGCGCTTATTCTTCTTTCATGAACATTCTTGCCCTGGCAAAAAGTTTATAAACGTTTAAGTTCTATCCACTAGTCCTTCTGCAGGGTTGCGGAAGCCGCTGGATTTGGCAACTGGTCCGTAAGGAAATGGCAGTACGTACGGGCTGGGTTATCAACCAATTTCAGAGCCACAGACTTTTGGCTTCGGCCCTGAAAACCCTGCAGGAAATTCTTATTTTTCTACCGATAAAACTGCCTGTGCAAATGTTTTTGCTATCAAAAATTCGACTTCACTATCTGTTATTGAAGCAAATACCGATCCCCTTTCGCTAATAAGGCCCTCGTTTGCCGTATATACCGGACCGGCTACCGGTCCAGCAAAATAATACCGAACACGATCTCGTTGCAGATAAGGCGTGCCACTTATCACTCCATTGAAATTAAACGTCCACGCGCCATCCGGCATCGCATGCCGCAGTCCAAACGCCATCCGGTTTATTGCGCCTGCACCTGCATGCTCGGTGATAATGAAGAACGTCCGTACATCCGCCATGCGCGAACCGTCAAAATCAATTCCTTCGAGCATCACCGGATTCATGTCGCTTGCGCTTGCAATGGTTATTACTCCACCATCCGCCCAGGAGACGATTCCCTCGCCGGCCAGTTCATATGCAACGTGTATCGGCCCTTCATAGTTCCTTGCCAGCCATACGTCTTTCTTTGTTGCAGAAGTGCCAGAAGGAATCAGTATGCTGTTTTCCTCTAAACTACCATCATCGCATTCTGCTCCATTGGTTGTTACATAGGCTTGGCTGCCTGTTCCTTTCCCACCTTCTGCCTCCAATCGAAATGCTCCTAAGGTGCCACTCGTAATACGCACATAAGGAGCAAATACTGTGCAACGTATCATTTTTCCTTTAGCATTGTGTACTTCCAGGTTTCTGTTGTTGTGTCTTTCCAATTGGAATCTCAGCGCATCCCGTTCTTCATCCGTGATATCCAGACCATTATATACTACGCTCCAATTGGCCGGATTTTGTACAACCGGTACCGTGTCCCCTGCGCTCAGCGGCACATTCAATAGTGATCTCAGATCATCCGTATAAACGATAATACTTCTCAAATACGAGCCGTTTTTCCAACCTAAAACAACGCGATACTCATCGTTGCCTGGCATTGCCTGTCCATTTGCCAGTTCCATTACCTGCCCTGTTTTTTCGTTGCGTAGGGTGATAGAGCCCCCTGCAGTTACGGCGCCTTCCTCACCCACGCTTTTAGCAGGAGGCGTCATCGCCGTCACGCTCCACTCCTCTCCTAAAAATTGTATACGAACATCACCTGCCGAAACAGGAATGCCAAATTCATTGCTTGCTCCAGAGAATTTCAATGTATAATAAAGTCCTCTCACATCCGCTACGACATCTGCGTATGTTTCTAGATACCGTACGTCGCCCGTTAGCCAAATATCCTGCCTTCCCACGTATTCGGTTCCATCCTTGGCTGATGTAACAAATATGCTCAATGGTTCAAATTGCGAACCATCTATTCTATACAACCGGGTAACGCTTAGGTCCGCGTGCAATGCGCCTTCCATTGCGCCTTCTAGTCCATTGGAAAAAGGATTGGCATCTGAATCGGTTTCAGGGGTGGAAAAAGGATAATAATCAGAAAAAGTATATTGTATATCACGATTCCCGGGTAGCCGGTCAATGAAATCCCCTATCAGAAATACCGGCAGCGGCACTGGAACTCCTGCATCCTGTTTCGTGGATTCTGCATCCAGCCTGCTAGGGCTAGCGTCCGCCATTTCCGGGACGCCTACATCCGGACGCTGTATATGCATAGCCGGACGGCCTGCACAGTCGCATCCTGCGGCGCTCATGATGCCGGCAACGAGCAAACCACCGGCATATTTCACGTTATTCCAGGTCCGTTTCAAACCGGAATCCGAAACCTGATGCTGCATACTCACTAACCTTTTTGTCATGAGGTTATATATGGAAATATATGTTTTTAAAGGTTTGTTTGCAGGCATTTAAATGGGTTGGTATCGAAAATATCCCATGTCCCTTTCCATTTATTTACTAGTCATCATCGGCATTGTATTTATCCTGCAACTCGCCTTTCCCCTCATTACCCCTCTTTTTTATTTTGATCCGGCACGGGCATTAGCCGAGCCATGGTTATTCGTCACCAGCATGTTCATGCATGGCGGGTTAACGCATCTTTTCTTTAACGGCTATGCTCTTTTCATGTTCGGAAGCATCCTGGAGAGCCGCGTGCGGCAGAAGGATTATCTCATTATTTACTTCGGCGCAGGTCTGATCGGTGGATTGGCTTATTACATTACCTATCTGCTAGGCGTTATCCCACCCATTCCGGCTTTGGGGGCAAGCGGTGCAATCTATGGTTTGCTTGGTGCGGTGGCCGTGTTGCTCCCGGATTTACGCATCTTCATGTGGTTTTTCCCCATGAAAATGAAGTATGCGGCCATGCTCTGGGTTGCAATAGAATTTTTAGGCACATTCGACATTTCTTCCGGCATCGCCAGCGCCGCACATCTGGGCGGATTGTTGTTTGGAATTGCTTTTGCATGGACTTTGAAAAAGAAAGCATCTTCGACATATCATCCTCCCAGCGAGTGGGAAGTACAGGAAACCAATTCCTCGGATAACTGGTGAATTGTCTTATCCTATAAGCAATTCCGGATGTGTTCGAACTACATCTTCTACATCCCTATATCGGGCTGTTTTTTGTGCAAAAAATTTCGAAGGAGGCCTAAAGATTTTTTCTGGGGGAATATCCCGCTCAAAGTAAAACGGGCTATCCTTGGCTCCGCCTTTTTTTCTTGGTTTTCCGGATGGTTTTTCTTTCACCAGTACCACCGACTTACCGATCGATATCGCTTCCCGGATCTCATTTTCTGCCCCCGGTGAAGTGAGACTTGCCGGGTAGTATGCCACTACCTCACTGGCAGCCCGGACAAACCAGTACAAATCCCGGTGTACCGTGTGGGCTCTAAGATACTCATCCACCGTTGTTTTGGCGGCGTT
>DATDYG010000005.1:0-5373 GCA_035289085.1 Candidatus Bilamarchaeaceae archaeon
GCCGCAGCAGCGAGGCGCAGCGGACATACCAGAAATCCGCCTGCTCGGGCGGCCGCTGGGCATGGCTTCCTGTCTTCACCACGCCTACAAAGGCGGGTTTCTCCAGTTTCATGGCTTTCAATTTCTCGGCCAGCTTGCCAATCAAGGCGTTGGCCGGAACATCCAATGCACTAACCATATACACACCAAAAGGAAACTATCTCTTAAGGCATAGCCCTTTTAAATCTCACTTTTCCTACCGTCGCGCCAGGTAGGTTTCCGGAAACAGCACCGCCACCAGTACGTTGTAATATGCGTCTACGGCATAGGACAGAACCGGATTGACTATCTCCGGCCGTAACACTGCTTCGAATTCCCCATGCTGAAAGCCCACTACATTCATTGTACTCATGAAGCTCGGTGGTTTTCCGTTTTCCACATATTCAAAGCCCGGTACCTCCTCGGTTAAACCGCCCATGTCCAGCATTCTTAATTTGCCATCGGTCTTCGCCACGGCTTCCGCCACCTGCCGCATCGTCATCCCGCCTTCACGAATAATCCAGGTAGACATGGCGGCCGGGAATGCCGTCAGGCAGTCAAAATCCACCGTAACATGCACGCTGTTTGGATCGGCCATGCCGATGGCTCTCTCCATCATCTGAAAAAAGCGCTGGTTTCGTAGGGGGCGATCGATAAAACTATCCACCACCATGCTGCGTACATTCCCGTTCACATGACGCATATGGCTGGCACAGGTTATGCCGGATGTGTTCTGGTCATCGGCATGGTCGTCGATATTAACCTTCCATCGCACGCCTTCATCTGTAAGGTAAAGCGATTCGTGATGGCTGCGGCCGTCGCCCCAGATATATACGCTGCCCTCCCCCAGCTGGCGCAGCTGCATCATTCTCTCTCCCTTCTGCTCATCCAGAAACCGGAATTCCACTTCAGCCAAGGGCGGCATCTTCCGTAGTTTCTCCACCAGCTTCCTGTTCGCTGGCGTAGGGCTGACATGTACGATTCTCGTTTGCATATGGCTATTGTGTTAAAAAGAGTTTATAAAAGTGCTGTTAATATTTCGATATTTTTAGAAACATTTATAAATAAACTTTTTTATAAATAGAAATATGCTAAAGAAAGAGATCCTATACCGGGAGATACTGGCCCAATTCCTGGAACGAAGAGCAGCTGCCTTTACCCAGCTGGCCCTATCCAAAAAATTCGGCTTTTCCTTAAGCACGGTGCATAATGCATTGAAGCCGCTGGTTTCCATGGGTGCGGTGAACGCGAAAAGGCGCGGGTTTGAACTGGCGGATGCAAAAAAGGCGTTGCTCTATTGGGCAACGGTACGAAGTCTGCAGCGGGATATCCTGTATGCGACGCGTATGGAAGTGCCGGTGAGCGAATCGGAAAAGATGGCACCATCCGCCGCTACCTATACGGCATATACGGCATACCGCCTGAAGTTTAACGATACACCCGCGGATTATTCCGAGCTTTATTTTTACATTCCTGAAAGCGAATTGGGCGAAGTGAAAAAAAGATTTCCGGAAAGAAAAGGGCCGCCCAATATTATCGTATTAAGGGCCGACCCGTTCCTGAAACCCGGCATCGTCCCATTACCACAGTTGTTCGTCGACCTCTGGAATCTTAAAACCTGGTACGCAAAAGATTTTGTGCATGCGCTGGAGGCGAAATTATGAGGCCTAAGGAGTTCTGGAGCGAAGAAATCACCAAAAGCAGCTGGAAAAAGCTTACGGAAATTTCCAAGGAATTCGAATTCATACTCATCGGCGGCTGGGCAGTCTATCTATGGACAAAGGCCCACAAATCCAAAGATATCGATTTGGTTATTGATTATACTACCCTTAAAACACTGGCACAGAAATACGATCTACAGAAAAACGAACGATTGAAAAAGTATGAAATAAAAATGGAACGATTCGATATAGATGTATACGTTCCCCATTATTCTAAACTGGCTGTTCCCGTGGCGCAGTTGAAAAATTATACTACGCGCGTGGAAGGGATAACAACGGTTACACCTGAAATACTGGTGGTTCTGAAGCAGGGAGCGGAGATGGACCGCAGAGAAAGTCTTAAGGGAAGGAAGGACCGTATAGACATACTCACCTTGCTCTTCCATTCGCCTTTCCAGCTTCCCAAGTACCGACAGCTTCTTAAAGAACTGCAGCTTACAAAGTGCGAATATGCGCTCCAACAGGAAATCCGGATGTTCGACCCAAAGGAATCCGAATATCTCGGCCTTAACCTGAAAGAATTTGTGAACTGGAAAAAGAACTTTTTAAAGGTGTTTTAACATGCACGAGCTTTTCCCAGCAGTTTTTGAGATCAACGGCAAGCTGGCTACGAAAAACCTGGTACCCGGTCAAAAAGTCTACAATGAAAAACTCGTCCGTGTAGACGAGGTTGAATACCGTCTATGGGATCCGTTCCGCAGCAAGCTGGCCGCTGCCATCAAAAAGGGGTTAAAGCATTTTCCTTTTCACACCGGCCAGCACGTTCTTTACCTGGGCGCTTCCACCGGCACTACCGTTTCCCATATCAGCGATATTGTAGGGGAGAAGGGCGAAATCTACGCTATTGAAATATCCCCCCAGCCGATGCAAAACCTTCTGAAACTGTGCGAAAAAAGAAACAACATCTATCCGTTACTGGCCGATGCCCAAAAACCGGAGGGCTATGCAGACATTGAACAAGTAGATGCTATCTACCAGGATGTCGCCCAGCCCGATCAGGACGATATTTTAATTAAAAATGCGCAGCAGTTCCTCCGTGCCGGTGGGCATGCCTGCCTGGCCATCAAAAGCCAGTCCATTGATGTAACCAAAAAACCCGCAGAAGTTTTCAAGGACGTATTGGCCACCTTGGAACACCATTTCAGTCTTGTAGAATCGTACACACTGGAACCGTTTGACAAGGATCATCTTTTTGCCCTGTTGGAAAAACGATGAAAGAAACCTATTTATTCTTAATGTTCGTCTTATACCTATGGCTGCCGTGGACGATGTGCTGAAATATATCGCCACCAACGAAGTCCGTTGGGTGGATCTGCATTTTTTGGATTTAAAGGGCATACTCCACCGTGTTTCTGTCTCCAGCCGGGAGCTGGAAGAAGAAAGCTTCAGCAAAGGCATTGCCGCGGCCAAGCTGGAAGAGGTCTTTGGAAAAAGCGAACAGGGCGATCTCATCCTGTTGCCCGATCCGGATACGCTGGCCCGGCTTCCCTGGGAAACGTCCACCGTTCGTTTAATGTGCGATATCATGGTGGCGCTGAAGAACGAACGCTACCTGAAAGATCCGCGTTACGTGGCGGAACGTATTGATACGAACTTGCATGCATTGGGCATCCGCGAAGCGCGGCTAAGCAGCGAAGTGGAGTTTTACATTTTCGATACCGCCACTACCGATCGTACCACGAAAGGAAGGGGCGCAGGCACCCTCGTCGATTCGCGCGAGGCCCACTGGAGCCCTTCGCCCCTGGCCAGTGTGGAAAAAGGAAGTTTCCTCTCCCAGCCATTTGACTCCATCTATCCGGCACGTATCCAGATTGCGGAAACGCTGGAAGAGAATTTCGGTTTCCCGGTCCAATTCCATCATCATGGCAGGGGGCAGAGCGCCCAGCAATCCATCCGCATCATGGAATTTCCTACCAAAACCGCCAGCGATGCGTTTTTGACGGCCAAGTTTGTCACCCGCAACCTGGCCAGCGCGGTCAATGCGCTAGCGACTTTCATGCCGTATCCGGTGTACGGCGAGCCGGGCAGCGGGTTAACCCTCCACCAAAGTCTCTGGAAAAGCGCAGACAACAATATTTTCTATGACGGGTCGGACAAATATGCGCAGGTCAGCCAGGCCGGCCGGTACTATATCGGCGGCATCCTGGAACACATCGCTGCGTTAATGCTCTTTACGGCACCTACATCCAATTCGTATAAACGGCTGGCGGTCGATCCGCCGACGATAGGCTGGAGCAAGAATCGCGAACATGCTGCCGTGCAGGTCCCCCACCTGCTGAAAAACAATAAAGAGGAGCGCCGCATTGCATTTACCGCCGCCGATCCGGCAGTGAATCCGTACGTCGCCTATGGCGTGGTCGTAGCCGCAGGGCTGGACGGCATCAAGAACAAGACCGATCCCGGCGATCCGCTGGAAGATGAAGGAAAGAAGAAAAAGAAATTTGCAGTCCTGCCCAAATCCTTATACGAAGCCGTAGCCGCACTGGAAAGCGACACCAAATTCCTGAAAGGCGTCATCCCCGCCGATTTCCTGGGCGACTATGTCGATCTCAAACTCAAGGAACACCACAGCAGCATGCGGGCGATCACCAACTGGGAAATGGAAAAATATATCAATGTGTAGCCATCTAAACGTCTTTTAATTTTACCTTCTTATCCCTAGCATGGCCATGCCCATGAAACCGCTGAAAAAAATATGGATGAACGGGAAGTTCATCCCCTACTGGGAAGGCAAGGTTCATTTACTCACCCATGCATTGCACTATGGAAGCGGTTTATTTGAAGGTATCCGCTGCTACCCTACTAAAAACGGTCCGGCCATCTTCCGTTTGCGCGATCATCTGGCACGCCTATATCGCGGAGCCAAAATATACTACTTCAAAATTCCGTATACGCTGCCCCAGCTGGAAAAAGCCACAATGCAGCTCATTAAAATCAATAAAACCAACCAGGCATACATCCGCCCCCTTGTCTTCGTCGGTTACAAGAGCGTCGGCCTCAGTCCCAAGGGCGGAAAAATAAACGTCGCGCTTATTGCCGTGCGTTTTGACCGGTACTTCAGTCCTGCTGCGCAGAAACACGGCTTACGCTGCTGTATAAGCACATGGAGCCGGCAGATCCAGCAAGCATTATCCCCGCATGTCAAAGCTACCGCGAACTATCTCAATTCCATCCTCGCCAAAACCGAGGCAGAACGGGGAGGTTATGATGAGGCGATCATGCTCACCCATGAAGGCCATGTCAGTGAAGGAAGCGGGGAAAATCTTTTCATCGTGCGCAAGGGAAAATTGATCACGCCGCCGTTTTACGATGATATTTTAGGAGGTATCACCCGGGAAAGCGTCATCCAGATCGCCCGGGACATGGGGTACGTCGTCGAAGAAAAAACGATTTTACGGGATGAGCTGTACACCGCGGACGAAGTTTTTCTTACCGGTACTGCAGCGGAAGTATTGCACGTCCAAAGCATCGACAAAATAAAAATCGGCAATGGAAAAATCGGTCCGATCACCCGAAAACTACAGTCAACATTCCACCGTATCGTACAGGGCGAAGAGCCCCGCTATGCCCCATGGCTGACGTTTGTAAAATAACTAGAAAAAACAATGAAAAAATTAGAAAAGAAAAAATAAAA
>DATDYG010000006.1:0-3778 GCA_035289085.1 Candidatus Bilamarchaeaceae archaeon
CCTTATTTTTTCCAAAGATAACAGAACTGCCTTTAGCCTTATGTCCATGGTTGCTTTCACCATTTTATCACCCATTTTGTATGAGTGAAAACGGACATAAGGTCCTTCACGCTTTCAGGACATTTGCTCCTTCACTGTACAGGTAGTAAAGCTCTTCCAAAGGTATGGAAAACCGTTGGGCAAAATCCTGCATAAATCGCGTAAGATAATGGTTGGCCATGAAAATGTATTTTTTTCTCAAGTCCTGCCACCAGACACAAAAACCAAGCTGGCGGCCAAGGTTGGTAATGTCATCGGAGATACGAAATTCATGGATAACACGTTTCTTTTCTTCCTTGGCCCGGATACTGAATGCTTCCATTTCGGTAATTTTGGTTCGGATCGTTTCTTGGGATAATGATTTGATACGCTCCTGAAAAAATGTAGTGTCTAGCACTTCGGTATGCCCATAGCTGTTGCGAAGCCAGAAATATTTTTCTTGATGGGCTTCAAGTTTATCTTTTTTTACTCCATCCTTGGCAATCTTCAAAAGCTCTAATTCCTCTTTTTGGAAAAAGGATAATTCTTCAGGTGCGGAAAGCCGTTCAAATAAAAGAAGGAAGTTGTCCTGATGGTCTTTGAGCAATGCCTCTTTCAACAATTGCTCTCCGCCGTAGTTAGCCAGTTCCGGGAGAAAACCGTATCTCCAGAACTCCCGGTAAATATCAATGAATTGGGTAAACAAGCGATGGGTATCCCCCTTTCCAAGCTTTTCCAGTTCGATTCCATCCCATTCCTTCATTTGGTGAACCAAACTATCCACAACACTTCGCCAATGTGCATAACATTTTTTCCGTTCGGCATCGTTCAGAATGTATTTTCTAAAAAGTTCGGCTCCGTTTTTTCGAAGGGCAGCATAATCGGAAATGCAGGTAGTCTTACCATTTTGGTAGTATGCGATAATATCCGGCCACCCTGGAGGAAAAAGTTTTTCATATCCCGCCATGGGCTGCATAAAGTCGTCGGCATAGCAGGGAAATCCGTCAATCGGGCCCCACTTGAACAGCTCTGCTTTTGGATTGATCATTTCCTGTACACCACCAATTCAAATTCTTTATATTTCTCTTTCTTTTCAATTTTCCATTGGCTTTCATCGAATTCCGGGAAAAACGTATCGCCCGGATAGTTTTTCTTTATCCAAGAAAGGTACATTTTATCCGCGAGGGGGATTGTTTCTTCGTAAATTTTCGTTCCGCCTACAATATAGATGGGCTTTTGAAATGCCTTGGCCTTTTCGAGGGCTGCGGACACGTTGGGACAGACCGTAACGCCCGGGATATGCGTTTTGGACTGGCTTACCACGATCCGGGGCCGGACCGCCATGGGCCGAGGGATAGCCTCATACGTTTTCCTTCCCATAATGGCGACACCGTTCTTGATTAAATCCTGAAACATCTGGTATTCCTCCGGAATATTCCAGGGAAGTTTGCCGTTTTTTCCGATTACCCTCTCCGGGGTTAGCGCTGCTACGATGATGATCATTCAAAAAACCAGGCCAGGATTCCCATGTTGACGAATACGGATTTTTCCATCATTTCAACGGAAATGTTTCGTTTGTCACTGTCCACCTCTTTTTCCGCGGAGAGGCGACCATCGGTTAAGCTGCGCGGCATACAATAAGCAAATACAGCATTGTTGCGCAATTTACCGAGCATGTTCTGATTGAACGGAGTATAGGCCTTGTTAAATTTCTCTACTGCATTTTTGTCCGCGCCCTTGATAGGCAGGCCTTCGGCGATGAACAGGTAATCCACTTCACCAATGAAACCGTTGAATTTTGCACGTTCGTATTTTCCACCGTTTTTCGTAATTTCATCTACCAGTTCCTTGGGAGCACCCACATCCGGAATAACGGAATCCTCATAGAAATGAGCACCCAGTTTGGAGAGGCAGCGGTAAATGGCATACGACGGACGGGAGTATTTGGTCATCCCAACCATGCCGATCTTCAATCCTTCCAGCTTGCCCAAGCGCTGCTGTAACGTATAGGCATACCATAGGGCACCGATCGAATGTTCCATGCCGATCATGCCGTTCATAATGGGTGTTTTGATTTTTTTGGAAATGGATCGGATATCGATATCTGCGGGGCCGCGCACACCCAACACATCCACCAAAGGAGCTACAGCCACAACGCTATCTTCCAAACCTTCGTCGCCACTTTTTACATAACTTAAATCAAAATCGATCCAACTACCACCTAACCGTAGCATGGCGCTTTTTAACGAAGCAGAAGTTCGAAGGCTTTCTTGGAGGAAGACCAATCCTAAGATTTTTCCTTTTGCGAAACCGTAAGGCTCGCGCTTCTTGGTTTCGAATGCATTTGCATAATCGAGTATTTTGAGGATATCCTCCCTATTCAAATCCGAAACCGATACCAATGTTTTCATATTAGGGATTTTCTCCATAATGAATTAAAAGTCAGTGTGTTTACAGTGGACCGCAGAAAAAGGCGGTCCACTACTAGCAATCCACCGAGGATAAGACTATATTTCTCTATCCGTATTACTTTTGTGGATTGCTATAGCCCTTTTCAATATCCGCACTTCCCCTTTATCCGCATCCACTTCTATCTTATCTCCGTCGCACAATACATGCGTTGCGAATTTTGTTGCTATTACGCAAGGCAAGCGGAACTCGCGCGATATGATTGCAGCATGGCAAGTTAATCCACCTTCGTCCGTAACAATAGCAGCTGCTTTCTTCATTCCAATTACATAATCCGGCCGGGTCATAACGGCCACGAGAATATCACCTGGGTTTACCTTAGCAATCTCCTTAGCACTTTTAACAATTTTTGCAATGCCAACGACCTTACCAAGCGAAGCAGGCAATCCCTTTATTACTTTCAAATCTTTAGGAATATCCAGGCGCTTTACGGCTTCATAAAGTTGCGCAGCTTCTTCACCTACTATAAAAGTTAGCGATTCTGGCCTTACTGCGGTCATGCATCCTTCCATGCGCTTTTGCAATTCTTTTCTTGTTATTTTGCCATCAAAAATATAACGAATTTCATGAGGAAGCAGATATTTCAGTTCCATAAGTGTAAATCCTGTTCTACGAGCCATTTCATCCAGCAGCACGGTAAAATAGTGCGTAGCGAAGAATGTCGCTTTCTTCCTTTCATCCTGCCAATGGGTAAAATCTTCTGAATAGCGTAAGAGCGCAACAACATCCGAAGGAAGTTGCAGTTCCTCAATTAGTTTATCCTTTTTTTCCTTGTTTTCCTTTGAATGGGATAGGATAAATGCCACGTCGTTGGTAATATCATGACCTTCCTCCAGCAATTTCTTAATTTCATAAACAAAATATTCTATAGGCAGAATATGGGCATCTACATAATTATTGTGCAGCCAGTAGAAATTCTTTTGATGAGCAACAAGCCGATCGTAAATTTCCTTATGTTCGTTCAATGCATCCATGATTTCTTCTTCTGAATGCTGAAGGAAAAGCTGTTTCAATTCAGCGCTTTTTTCTATCTTTTGTGCAATTCTTAGAAGCGAAACTTCTGCTTCGTTTGTGAAAGATATATACACAGGAGCAGTTAAAATGGAAAATATAAAATTATAGTCCTTTTCTTTCCCAATTTTTTTCAAATGGGAATGGATCTTTTGAGCAATAATATGATCGCTTCCTAATGCGAAGCCGTCAATAACCGAGCTGGAAGTGACTCTTCTGGTATATTTTTCCCCAAATTCTTGATGCAACGATATCAGTTGCTCGTTGGAAAGCTCGTTTA
>DATDYG010000007.1:0-8761 GCA_035289085.1 Candidatus Bilamarchaeaceae archaeon
GATTGCGCGCGATTATTCTGGTCCGGATAGTTTGAAGGGTTGTGCCATGGCCAGCGACGCGTTCTTTCCATTCCGCGATGGAATTGATTTTGCCGCAAAATTAGGTGTTACGGCGATTATCCAGCCCGGTGGATCGATCAAAGACAAGGAAGTAATTGCCGCGGCGGATGAGCATGGGATCGCGATGGTGTTTACCGGCACCCGGCATTTCCGGCATTAACCCAAAGGAAAAAGTTTAAAAAGAAATAAGAGAAAGCTGGTTATGCGACAGTATATTATCCTTTTGCTGCTGGTAGGATTGGCGATGGCGACGGCTCCAAGCTGGGTGCAGGCAGGCACGACGGTAACCTATGAACAGTTGAAGTATAATTTAGATTCGTTGACTTCAACCGAGCAGCTGACGCTTACGGTGGACTCGATAAGCGGCAATGACATTCAATTTGAGATCAGCATAGATGGCGACGTCTATCGTCCGAAGGACAATGCCACGAGTACATTCGGAGAAAATTCCAATAGCTGGGTGGACCCCTCCCGCCTGGTTGGGACGTTGATCGTGGGGCAGGCGATTTCCGGCAGGACGATAAAGGAATTGGATGATAGTTTTAGCGTGGGGGGCAGGACGTGGAATACCGTCAGTTTTGAGCAGAGGTTTGAAGGAGGAAGTGTGGTCATCCTACGGACGTATGACAGGGAGAGCGGATTGATGCTGGAGGAAACGACCACGATAGGTTTTGAAGAGACGGCAACACGCTTCGTATCTATTGATCCGCCGCTGGGCGGGGCAGCGCCACCACCGGCAACGCCGACACCGCAAACGCCTGCCCCGGAACCGGAGGAAGAGGAGGAAGAGCTTTTGGTACCGGAACCACCCGGAGCGGAAGAGGAGGAAGAGCTGTTACCCTCCGCGGACTTGACATTGCCGGTGGTTGAACCGCCCGCGGAACCGGAACGGCAGAACGTCCCCTGCGTGCCGTTTGTTTTCGTATTAGGCATTGTAGGTACGGGGATGCTGCTGCTGAAACGCTAGAATTCCTCCAGTGTTTTTTGTTTTTTGTCGGCAATTGTTTTTTCATGTTTTGCAGGATTCAGAATGAGCTGGCCGAAAACGCCATCATAACCTGGCCTCCATTTCACTTCTCCTTTCTGTACCTGTATAATTGCGCGGGCGATCTCCGGGGAAGTGGCCAGCTGGATTTTTTCTTCGGATGATTCGAACACAGAAAATTCGTTTCCAAAATAGCGGATGAGACGGTCGTATTCTTCGGCTATGGCTTGCGTCCCTGTTTGTTTGCCTATCGCCCCTGCGATGATAGTGGGCAGGGGTACGATCCGCTGGAAGGGAACGGCATTTTCCGGTTTAAAACCGTATTTCCTGTCTGCGAGATCGGTAACCCGGTGCAACACACCGATGGTTAAGGAACGTTTGCAGACAGGACAGCGATTACCGTATTTTTTGGATTCGGAAGGGTGCAGGATTACGTTGCAGTTGCGGTGGCCGTCGTAGTGGTATTTGCCTTCCTCTGGATAGAATTCATACGTTTTTACAAAACCCTTTCTTGTTCGGATGGCGTTAACGAGTGCGCGATAGCTTAATTCCTCCAGATCAAACACGTTGGCTTCCCTGCCCAGGTTGGGCAGGCTGTGCGCATCGCTGTTGGATACCAGCGTGTATTTGTCCAGGGAACTGACCATCCAGTTCATATCCGGATCGCTGCTTAATCCTGTTTCCAATGCAAAGATGTGTTTCGCCTGGTCCTCAAACGCCTCTTCCACGCTGTCTACGCCGGAACGGGAGCCGAAGATGGAGAACCACGGCGTCCACGCGTGGCTGGGAATGATCACGATATCCTTGGAGATCTGCATGAGCTCTTCCACCAGGGCAGCGCTGCCCATGCCTAGCATCGGCCGTCCGTCCGCGGTCAGATCGCCGTATTTCTTTAATCGATCGTTGATTTGGGCAGCGATATCAAAGTCCGGGGCTAAAACAATGTGGTGCATTTTTTTGGTGCCGTTTTTTTCGTAGATGCAACTCACTTCAACGGACAGGATAAAATGGATATTTTGGTGAGGATAGAGCCCTTTCTGTTCCCGGTCGAGATGGTTTTTGAGCTGCTGGAACCACTGCGGATGGGTGAAGTCGCCCGTGGCCAGAACGTGGATGCCTTTGGTTTTGGCCCCATGGGCAAGCCCGGGCACCGTGCATTTGGGGCTGGTAGCACGGGCGTAGGGCGAATGGGCGTGAAGATCGGCAACAATGCGCATACGGTATCACACTCTTAGGGTTCGCGATACCTCGGCATTACTACAGAGAGACGAACCCCATCCCTTTATTTTTCCTTTTCCAAACATGTTAATCGCCTGACTTTCTTTGATACATCTCAAGGGCGTCAGCCCTGGCACAAGGTTTAGCCAGCAATATTAAATATCCTTATTTACTCTGGCTAGACCTTGTGGGGAGTGTGTCACTTGAGGAACAACAGGAAAAAGATGACGATGAGGATGCCCAGCATGAAGAAGAGCGGTTTGCCCTCTTTGCCGCGGGGAATTTCATCGCGGATGACGAAATAGGTGATGCTGCCCGTAATAAAGGACAGAACAAGATAGAGATAGGGAGTATGCGGCGCAACGAGAAAGGCCAGCGCCACGCCGATCAGAAAGGCAAGGGAAACAAAACCGACCAGTGCCGCAGGCATTCGGAAATGGTGCTCGTTGAAGTGGCGGAAATTCAATGCATTGGAAACGATGCTGACCGAGAGCGCCCCTATGAAAAGCAGGGGACTGGGATCGGCCGGGTAGAAGTTGAGGAATATCACCAGCAGGAGCCCCTTGATGAAATTATCCGCCCAAAAACCGAAGACATGGAGATAGGTTACCTCCTTTTTTCGTCTGGGCCCGCGCGCATGCTGGTAGCTATGCTTCTCCAGCAGGTGGTAGGATAAGAAACCGACCAGGAATATGGATACGAGAAAACGCCAATCCACAACGTGCGAAGCTTCCCCGAAAAGAAATGGGAGAATCTCAGCAAAAACAAAGGCGATCAGCCAACCGCTTCCAAAGCTGCGGATGGCATCGTAGTAGGGATGCAGCCAGCGCGAGGTATAAAAGAGGACGTAGACGACCCACAGGAGCAGGGCCCATCCCAGAATCGCTTCGCTCATAAAGGGGATTATCCATCGGAATTTAAATATTTCTTTGTTTTATATGGATATGGCATTTTCCTCGGAAAAAATGATAAGGGAGGCCCAGGAATATATCACGGAAACCGTAGGAAAAGAACGGGCCATCATTGCATTGAGCGGGGGGGTGGACAGTTTTACTGCGGCGGCACTGGCGGCAAGGGCCATTCCAAAACAGCTGTTTGCCGTATACGTGGATACGGGATTGATGCGGCTGGGCGAACGAAAGGAAGTAGAGGTGGCCGCAAAGAAAGCAGGGATAGCATTGAGCGTAGTGGACGCACATAAACAATTTTTTTCCACGCTTAAAGGAATAACCGATCCGGAGGAAAAGCGGAAACGCATTGGGGAACTGTTTATCCGCCTGTTTGAAACAGAAGCCAAAAGGGACCAGGTGAAGTTTTTGATCCAGGGAACGATCGCCCCGGACTGGATCGAAAGCGGAGGCGAGGGACGGGAAAAAATCAAAAGCCATCACAACGTAGGCGGCCTGCCGGAACGGATGCACCTGAAGCTGTGCGAGCCGCTGCGGGAACTGTACAAGCACGAAGTGCGCGCAGTGGCCAGGGCATTGGGATTGCCGGAGAACATTTGCAACCGGCAGCCGTTTCCGGGCCCGGCACTGGCCGTGCGCATCGTAGGAGAGGTGACGCCGGAACGGGTGGCGCTGCTCCAGAAGGTGACTCGGATCGTGGAAGCGGAGATGGAGAATGCGGTAAAAAACGGCATGGAAAAGCCCTGGCAGTATTTTGCGGGCCTGCTGCCGGTCAAAACGGTAGGCGTACGCGGGGACGAGCGGGCCTACCAATACAGCGTGGTGGTACGGGCAGTTAAAAGCCTGGACGGGATGACCGCAAACTTTTCTCCGCTGCCGCCGGAATTACTGCAGAAAATTTCCACACGGATTACCAATGAGATTACGGAGGTCGGCCGTGTTTTTTACGATGTGACGGATAAGCCGCCGGGTACGGTTGAATTAGAGTAGACGGGTGATGGCGGGCTTTTTGGTGGGAATCCCTTCCACCATTTCGGAAAAAGCGGCGATGGGCGGCCAACTGTCGTGGTGTTGCTGAATAGCGTATGCAGCATTGGCCAACTGAAGATGCCGCTGCCCCTCATCCGGCGAACGGTGGAGCTCTTCCGCGGTCCGGCCAAGGTTGGCAGCCATACGGGGCAAAAGCTCTGCCACTACCGGTTCGATGGTAAGGGAAGGGATAAGGGCAGCGACCTCTGTTTTCCTTTCAGCCGTTTCCTGTTTTATTGCCATAATACCACTTTTTATAACATACATAAAATATGTGTATGGAAACCTTTTTTAATCCACCTTTTTAACCCTTTCGAACTCATGGTAAGCCATGGCAACCGTGGAGGAGGCGAAATCCCTCTTGGCCAAGCGCGATTACCCCGCTGCAGGACGGTTGCTCGACCAGTTGCTGGCAAGAGATAAAAGCAACGATGCGCTCTGGTATCTGCGGGCATTGGTTTTCCTACAGTTGAAACACTACCGTCCGGCAGAGGAGGCGCTAGAACATGCGCTGGCTATTCGGCCACAGCCGGCCTATTGGCGGACCAAGGGATTGATGCATATGGAAGCGTGCGAATTTTCAGAAGCCGTCGAGAGTTTCCAGCACGTGCTCAAGGCGAACGCCAAGGACGCGGATGCCCATGTGCTCATTGCGCTCTGTTACATGTTTTTGAACGATTTCCGCTCCCGTGGACACATGCAACGGGCCCACCGGCTGGACAAGAAAAAAACCAAGCGGATGCTGATGCAGTTTTACGATACGTTTTTCAAACTGGATCCTCGGCTCAGCGAAAGACGACGACGCTTATTGGCGAAAAAACTGGAGAGCATAGCATAACGCCAGCCCGGGGACCCGGACAGCTATTCCAGTCGTTTCTTCATTTCATCCATCCATTTTTTTTCGACGACACGCGGCGATATAATGCCGGTTAAAAGAATGCGGAGGACGGGCTCGCGGAGCCTGTTTTTCCAGCGGTACTGGCCCTTCTTGAGGCGGGTGAGCAGCAGGGGATTGATATACAGCAGCTGGGTGCATAGCCGTTTCCAGTGGCGGTGGGTTTTCTGGGCCTTGCGGAGGTTGCGAAGCGCGTTGTATTCCGTGGTGCTTCCCTGTCCTTTTGCCTGCTGGTATTTTTTTTGCGCCGCGGCTTCGGCGACCTGGGCCTGCTGCACGTTGCCCAGAAACCTGTCCAGCACTTCCAGCAGATAGGGTTCATGGATACAGATAAGCCAGCCTTCTTTCCGTAGTTTCGTATCCATCTCCCGAAGGGCCTGGATGGCTTCCTCTTTTTCCATTCCATCCTGGATACAGGGCTTAAGGACCGGCCAGGTGGCACCCAGTGATCGCGCTTCGGTTTTTCCTACCCATTTTTTCAAAAACGTTTTCGCTTCACGCAGCTGCTTACGCTGGGATTTTATTTTTTTTAATTCCTTCTCTGCTTCTTCGGGCTTCATCGGACGAACGTTCAACAGCCACTCTTTGCGCCGGATGAGAGGGCCAACATCCTCGTCCTCCAATAGCACGTTGAAAAAGTCCGGAAAAAAGTTTTTCAGCATCCGCAGTTCGTGCAGATGACGGAATAGATAATCTCCGATTTCGGCGCGTTTCTTGCCGATGGTATTTTTTACCAGGGAGATTTCCTCCCGCAAATTCCGATCATAAAAAGCACGGTACTGGCGATCAAGTTCGCGCAGACGGACGTGCAATTGCTGCAATTTTTCTGAATTTTCCTCCAGATAGTCAACGAGCATGCTTCAACGCCTTCTCGTATGCCCGTTGCATTTTTTGCGCATCGTAATCGAGCCGGGGTGTTTCGGATATGATGGTGCCGGCATATCCGTGTTCCGCCAGCATCTCCATCAACGGCTCAAAGGGCGGTTCGTTCTTGGTGCCCAATGCCAGATGGTTCAATTCCCCCTTGTCCGAATAATTTATTTCAGAAAAGTGGGCATGGAACTGCTTCGTATAGCCGGGCAGCTCCTTATCCAGCAAGGCAAACAGCCTCCGGTAATCCTCTTTGGTTTGGAACGGAAAGTCCCTCCGCGCATGCAGGTGGGAGAAATCCAGGACAGGCACAACGTGCTCCAGTTCCTGGGAGAGACGGATGACTTCATTCAATCCGCCGAACTGGGATTTTTTTCCCACGCACTCCGCGCCGAGACGGATTTTGATCTTTTTCTGTTTTAATTTTTCTTCGATTTGTTCCAGGTTTTTTTTTGCCTGCCGGTACGCCTCTTCCGGTGTTAATTTTTGGTAATATCCAGGATGGAAAACGGTTATGCTGCCGCCGGCATGATAGGTTATCTCGGCCGCTTGCAGGATGTTGCGCTGGCTGGTTTTTTCCTTTGCCGGCTCTAGAGAGCAGAGATTGACAAAATAAGGTGCGTGAGAAGATAAGGAGATATCAAGCCTGCCGGCAACTGCCTTCACTTCCTGGGCCGATTCTTTTTTCATGCGAACGCCCTGGACGAATTCTATTTCCATGGCGGTCAAACCCAGCTCGGCGCAGCAGGCTACGCCTTCCATGCTACTCGTCCCCTTGCACTGGATAGGAATACCCCCCGGCCCAAACCGCACGTGCATGACAGATAGTTGGTCCGGAGGATTTTAAATCCAGTGAATTCCACCAGTCTATCTGACTGGTGGTCCTTAAGTCGTACCTAGTGGTGGAATTCACTAGCTGTCAACCTGCTCAAAACACAAGACACAGGACACAAAACTATCAAAAGCGAGCATCCCGAGCGAAGCGAGTATGCCACCCGTCTATGACGGGTGGTGGGTGCGAGCATTTTGACAAAGAGCTAAAGCTTGAAGCCGGAGCCGAAATTTGCGAACTGTTCAGACGACCTGACTACCCGTCCTTTGGTTTGTTCACGCCGAAGGGTACGATACAGGAAATCTTCCAGTTGACGGCGTTCCGGCTCTTGCATCTCATGAACCTCAACTTGGCCATTGGGATTTCTGACGGTAAGATTTTGGACAACGACCCGCAGAGATATTCTTCTGGTTTTCCCCTCTATTTCAGCGCGTCCATCACGGATAGACACCGTGATTTTAGTACTAAGATACCCGGAAAGCCCTTCCAATTTTAATTCGCTTAAATGCGCCCGGATCGTTTGCTCAATAATCCGGTCCATGTCTATCTTGGTAATATGCTCATACGTCATGTCTCTTTCACCGTGTTCAACGTGGGCTTTCGCTGCATTATCCAAGGCATCTTTGGCTTTTTCCCGGGCTTCGGGAAAGTTCCCTTGAGCCAAGGCGGTTTTGGCATCGTCAAGATTTAGGTCTCCTTTCCTTACCTCCGCAGTGGCTGCCCTTAGCTTGGCCGGATCATGACCAGGCCATTTTTCCAGATCCGCAATATGCTGGCGTTCTTCCACCAAGCGCGCGGCGGCCTGTGCAAGCAGCTGTTTCAACTCGGATTCGGTATGCAGGCGATGGGTTTTCCCTGCATGCTCTATGGCCTGGGTGGCAATCGGCAAAGCTGCGCAGGGATCGTCGCTTTCCAGTTCGATGGCAGCCGCTTGGGCCGCCCGGAATCCCTTTACGAGCTCATCCTTTGCTGCGTCCAGCAACGCTTTATCATGAGGCCGGGTTTCCACTTCCTGGATATGTTCGCCCTCTGCTTGCAGGAGCAGAACAGCGCTTTCCACCACCTGCCGGGATGCCTGCTCTCCGCACTCCTTGCACTTTTCAAGTTGTGCCTTTACAAGGTTTATGCAATCCTGCGTATTCCATTTTAATTTACCGTTCTTGTCTTTACCTTTATTGTCTTTACCTTTATCTTCAGGAGGTTCTACCAGGCAGTCCGTTTGCTGGGCGGGCGTTCCGCTTCTGTTGCTCTGGTAATGTTTACCACCGAAGAATCCGGCTGTCCCTGCAGCGGCCAGCCCCAAAGCAAGACCGGTACGTTTCAGCCAGGGTTGCTGTCTTTTTAGATTAGGCATTTTATAATATGTCATTATTTACCCCTCTCCCCTGTTAGCATCTCCAGTGCATGCCGCACCGTATTTTTGGCGCCGCTCTGGTACCAGGCCAGCCTTTTGCTGGCAGCTACCAATGCATTGTCCAGAAGCAGGGTATAATGGTCATCACGTGCAAGGTCAGATGCATTTTGGATTACGAAGTGTGCAGCAGCTTCGATATGTCTGCTTCTTGTAGCGGTTTCCAATGTATGCATCACGACCGCAATAAACAGGTTGTTGCGGGTTTCCTCCACGTGCAGGGTCCGGCCGATGTCATGCAGTATGTCCACCCGCTTTTGTGCCGGCCGTCCTGCAAATGACGGATCCAGCAACCGGAGGTATTTCACAAACGCACTTTCTGCAGAATTGCCGGTGATTGCTAAAAATTCTTTAAGTTCTTGGGTTTCTTGGATGGCTTGGATGATGAGTGCCGTTTGCTCCTTGACGGCGTATTCTACAGCTTTGGCCTCCTCCAGGCTGGACTCACCCATCCGGGTAGCAGGAGGCGGTGGTGCCGGCCGGGGTGTGGGCACAGCTGCAACTACAGTGGCAGCAGTAGCTGCAGGATTGCCCGTGTCGGCAGATGAACCTG
>DATDYG010000008.1:0-4552 GCA_035289085.1 Candidatus Bilamarchaeaceae archaeon
GGAAGTGAAATGCTCGGAATTTGGAAATGCAATTATAAAAAATATGCAAGGTGATAACAATTCCTAGAAAAAAAATCAGGGAATTTGACGCGAAGCGGTTGCTGCAGGCGAACCTGAACCGCTATGCGAATCCCCATCCCATCCAACTTTCGTTGGAATGCGCGTTGGCAACCCCCGAAACCGATCTGGAGGCGCTTCCCCCTCAGTACGCTTGGCTCACCGCTAAAAAGCTCGTCGTTAAACCCGACCAGCTGTTCACCCGCAAGGGAAAAAACAGCCTGGTGCTGCTCAACGCCGGATGGGAGGAAGCAAAGAAATTCATCCGGGAGAACCAGGGGAAGGAAATCGCCATGGGAAACGCAAAGGGCGAGCTTACCCACTTCCTCATCGAGCCATTTATCGAGCATGAAGACGAATATTTCCTGGCCATCGTTTCCCAGCGGGAAGAGGATGTTATCCTGTTTTCCGAAAAAGGCGGCGTGGACGTGGAGGAGCACTGGAACAAGGTCATCCAGATTCCGGTTCCCATCGGCACGCCGATTGAACAGGTAGAAATCGCATCCCAACTCAACGGCGTACCGCCAGAAAAAAAAGCACGCTTGGCGGCGTTCATCAAAGCATTGTACCGCTACTACGCGGATTTCGATTACGTCTACATGGAGATGAATCCGCTGGCCTTTGATAAGCAAGGAAATGTCGTTCCGCTCGGCTTTGTCGCTGAACTGGACGACTGCGCCGCGTTCAAAAACGAGGCCAAATGGGCGGATACCGCCTTTCCCCAGCCCTTTGGAAGGACGCCCTATCCGGAAGAGAAATTCGTGAAAGAGCTGGACGCCCAAACCGGCGCATCGCTCAAATTAACCATCTTAAATCCGAACGGCCGCATTTGGTTGTTGGTTGCGGGCGGGGGAGCGAGCGTCATTTATACGGATACGGTCGTCGACCTGGGCTATGGTCTGGAGCTCGCCAACTACGGCGAATACAGCGGCGATCCCAATGAGGAAGAAACATACCAATATGCAAAAACGATAATAGACCTGGCAACACGCAATCCGAAACAGGAAACAGGAAACAGAATACTTCTTATTGGCGGGGGAGTCGCCAACTTCACCGATGTGGCCAATACCTTCAAGGGCATCATCCGCGCGCTGCGCGAATACCGGGAAAAACTGCAAAAAACCCACATGCGGATTTTCGTCCGCCGGGGTGGTCCCAACTATCAGGAAGGACTGGAAAACATGCGTGCCCTGGGAAAAGAGCTGGGTATCCCGATCGAGGTATACGGGCCGGAAACGCACATGACGAATATCGTGAGCTTAGCCGTGCGGCAATTGGGGGAAAAGAAATGAACAACGGGCACCTGTTCACGCGGGATACGCGCGCGATCGTTTACAACATGAAGCCCGCACCGATCCAAAGAATGCTGGATTTCGACTATCTCTGCGGAAGAACGCCGAGCGTGGCCGGGATCGTCCATGCGGGAAACGGCGGTTTTCACAAAACGTTTTACGGCCAGAAGGAAATCCTTCTCCCCATCTATTCCTCCATCCCGCAGGCCGCTGCCTCCCATCCACAAGCGGACGTACTCGTTAATTTCGCTTCGTTCCGGTCGGCCTACGCATCCAGCAAAGAAGCCCTGGAAACAAAAACGATACGGACGGTCGCGATCATTGCCGAAGGCATGCCGGAACGGCAGACGCGCGAACTGATCACACTCGCCAAACAGAAAGGAAAATGGATCATTGGGCCTGCGACGGTTGGGGGGATAGCGGCAGGCGCATTTCGTATTGGGAATACAGCCGGTACCATCGAAAATATCGTCACATGCAAGCTGTACCGCCAAGGAAGTGTCGGTTTTGTCTCCAAATCCGGCGGATTGACGAACGAGATGTGCAACGTGCTGGCCCGTACAACGGACGGCGTGTACGAGGCGATCGCCATCGGCGGCGACCGCTATCCGGGCTCCACCATGCTCGACCATATGCTGCGTTTTGAAGCGGATCCGAACGTCAAGATGATCGTGGGACTGGGGGAACTGGGCGGCAACGAGGAATACCGCATCGTGGAAGCCAAGCGTGCGGGCAAACTCACCAAGCCGGTAGTTGCCTGGGTGGCCGGCACGTGCGCGCAGGTGTTTCCCCAGGAAGTGCAGTTCGGCCATGCGGGCGCGAAAACAGGAAAGGAGCAGGAAAGCGCGGAAGCCAAAAACAGGGCATTGCGCGATGCCGGTATCATCGTGCCGGAATCCTTTGAGCAATTGGATAAAAAAATCCAGGAGGTGTTTGTTTCCGTGAACGGAACGGCAAAGCAAACAAACGCTACCCTTCCGAAAGTTCCGATAGACTATGATCAGGCCGTAAAGGAGGGGCTGGTGCGAAGGCCCACGCATTTTATATCTACGATATCGGATGACCGGGGGGAAGAGCCGACGTATGCAGGGATCCCCATGACCCAGCTGATCAAGGACAACTATTCACTGGGCGATGTTATCTCGCTGCTCTGGTTCAAGAAGAAACTGCCTTCGTATGCCGCCAAGTTCATCGAGACGTGCCTGATCATCGGCGCGGACCACGGGCCAGCCGTGAGCGGTGCCCACAATACTATCGTGGCGGCTAGGGCCGGAAAAGATTTGGTATCCTCGTTGTGCAGCGGCCTTCTCACAATCGGCCCCCGCTTTGGCGGAGCCATCGATGATGCCGCGCGTTATTTCAAGCAGGCCTGCGACCAGGGCGTACCGCCGGAGCAGTTCGTGGGGGAAATGAAGAAGAAAGGGATGCTTATACCCGGCATCGGTCACCGGGTGAAATCCGCGAAAAACCCGGATAAACGCGTCGAATTGCTGAAGGCCTATGCCAAAAAACACTTCAAAACCACGAAATATCTCGATTATGCATTGTCCGTGGAAAAAACCACGTTGAAAAAATCCGACAATCTTATCCTCAACGTGGACGGATGCATCGGCATCTTGTTTTTGGATATGTTCTCCTCCTGCGGCGCATTCCGCGATGACGAAGTGAATGAAATAGTGGAACTGGGCTACCTGAACGGCGTGTTCGTTCTGGCAAGAAGCATCGGCATCATGGGCCATTACTTTGACCAGCGAAGGCTGAAACAACCGTTGTACCGCCATCCCACGGATGATATTTTGTATTTACAGGAAGAAAAATGATAGGTATTAAATCCTATCTTTGATAAGGAAAAATATGTATGCCTCTTCTGTCGCTGCCAGGCCCCCCAGTGGCAAAAGACGAATACTCCTTCCTCCTCCCCAATCCGAAGGACGGCAGGGAAACCCCGGCGGAAACGGGGGAGACGGCAAAGCAGCAGTGCTTGCCGAAATCCACCGGCTGGCCCGCCAGCGAAGAGGAAAAGTGAGCGAGCTTACCTCCCTGGATACGTCGCTCCGGCATTTGCTGGGTACGCTGAAGGAGGAAGAGCGCATGCAGATCCTGTTTGAACATTGGGCCCGTTCCTACAACCGGGATATGAAAGAGCATGCCCAGGCGGTGCGCAGGATTCTCCGGAAGCTGAAGCACAGCATCCGCGGGCATGTGGTGGACCTCAGCACCGGCACGGGCCTGGTTCCGCTCACGATCCAGCAGTTCGGAGGGGTGCAATCCGTGCTGGCGAACGACCTGTCCCCGGCCATGCTGGCCATCGCCCGCCGTACACTGAAAGACTATCCCCTGCCCATTGCCTTTGAATGCAAGGGTGCTGTTTCCCTGGTATCCCCGCAGCCGGCCGGCAGCGTTTTCCTTTCCCAGACCCTGCACCTGCTTCCGAACCATGGACGGGCCATGGTGATTGTCAACGCCTATCGAATGCTGGAAGCAGGCGGGAACTTTTTCCTGATTGACGAGTGGCCTGCCCGGGTGCGTCCGGTCCATGACCTTATATCCGCCTTGCTGGATTCCGTTTTCCATCCTATCGGGCTCGATGATTTAAGGAGATCCATCCAGACGGATATCCGCCTGCTGGTGGAGCGGGAAAGCCACATTACGGATATCCAGGATTCCTCTGGAAGGACCACCCATCAGATGTATGGCATACGCTTTGAAAAAATAGGGTAAGGGGGATCACCATGAAAAAAATCAACCGGGCAAAACGGAAATATGGGACGGAATACAGCTGCGATATATGCAACCGGGCCAATGCCCATTCTGTCGCTTTGATCGATGGCGAGCAGCTTGCCGTATGCAACACCTGCCGCAAGGCGGGCCGGCCGCTCTACAGCATCCAGCCCGGCGCCATTAGCGAAGTCACGGACATTGTGGACGATTTCGGTTCGCGCATCCGTGCCCAGCGGGAAAAGCTCGGACTTTCGTTGTCCGGTGTAGCCGCCAAGATCCAGGAAAGGGAAAGCTATCTAAGAAAAATCGAGCGTGGAGAGCTGCTTCCTTCTTTGCGCGTTGCCAAAAAGCTCGAAGGACTTTTGCATGTGAAGATCGTCCAGACCTGAACATTTTTATAGTCGTATCCCCCTAATAACTGTCGGGAGTTATGACACAAAGGCTGGTAGGAGGGAAAGTTGCCCATACGCCAGTTGCTCGTT
>DATDYG010000009.1:0-3405 GCA_035289085.1 Candidatus Bilamarchaeaceae archaeon
TGATGGTGCACGGAGGAGTGAATGCATACCATGCATTCAGGGAAGGCAACTGGAAGGCAGGCGCATTGACGCTGGCCATGTTTGCCTTGCCGGTAGCATATGGAACGGTGCGGACACCGCTGATGCACGCAGCAAAACGAACATATCGGGAATTGACCGGTAACCGTATTTTGAAAAGGATGCGGCAACTGGAAACCGCCGGATTACCCAGAGGAGTGAAATCGCCTTCTGCCATGGAACTAACGGCCAGCGAGGCAGGACGGCTTGCACTGGCGAAAACAGAACCTCCGATATTTGCAAGAACACTGACTGCCCCAAGACGCGGTGGCACACTTCCAGGGCAGGTGGGACCGCAGACAATACGGCTGGCGCAAGAGCAACAGGCACGGGCATACGCTGCGCGGCTTAGAGCAAGGGTCGGGCGTAAAAATGTCTATATGCAATTCTTAAAATTGAAGCCAGGAGAACAGTATGAAACGCTGATAAGCCTGCGGCAGGCAGGCGAACACGAGGCAGCCACTTCATTAATCGAGCTGCGGAGCCTGCGCGTATTAGAACAGAAATTGGGTGTACGTACCGGTGAATTAACAGATACTTACGTCGAAACCGCGGGTGTGGTGCGGGGAAATAACAAGTTGGCAGGCATTGTACAGGCAAGGGAAGCGGTATTGGGCAAGATTCAGTCCAAACTGGGTATTGAGATTAAGATTGATCCTACCTTACATGCAGAAGCGAAGGCGCATGTGTTTGATAATTTTTTCAGCCTTTTATCTTCGAACCTGTTGCCAACCGTACGAAGTATGGTACCTCCTGCCTTGCAGGGCAAGATCACCCATATTTCCTACCATCACGGATTGGTGGGAGCATATAGAATACGATTGCAAACATCGCGGGGTGAACGCACGTTTTTTGTGAAGACACATGATGGACGGGCAGATGCGTTTGGTGCGGAGGCTGCGCGCATAGCGGGCATACCGGCTCCGAGAATACGGAGCGGGATTGGCGAGTGGCCTTTTGAATTTGTAGATAGCGCAGGCAACAAACAGGTATATAGCGTATCGCAGGATATGCGTAATTTTGATGGAACATTGCGCATTGCTGGGAGGGATGTGGAAGTAAACACTGCCACGACGGAAAGCATCGCTACCATGACCCAGAATGCCGCTCTGAGACGCATACTCCAGGAACGGCCGGAGCTGGTGATGGAAGAGATAGGGTATACGACCACCGGCACGATGAGCGTGGGCATGTGGGACGGACATCAGGACAATCTTTTCGCCATGCTACTGCGGGTTTCGGATAGCGATGCCGCCTTTCTGCGAAAGCAGGGTTATCCGCTTTTCCGGGATTCCGAAGGCTATATGATATTCCGTATAGGACGCGTGGATACGGATAACGGAGGCGCATTTCAGGCGGTTCGCAGGGGCAGAGAATATGACTTTACAGCAACGCATATACGTGTGGGTATTTGGGATATGGGCCTTGTTTTTGAATCATTGGCCAGCCAGCAGAATAGGCCTGTGCAGAGCTTGATAATGGACCAGTTCCAATACATTCTGAGAGGCGCGGAAAGATGGCATGCGGAGGTAGGAAGCCGGCCGGAATTTTCCCAAAGAGTTGCTGCCCATTTCAGATCGCATGAAGGGCAGCCTGTAGGGCTGGGCATGAAACTCACCGAAGCAGAAATAGCCATAATGGAACGGGGAGGACGACCGACAAAACGAAACGTTCCGTTCAATGGCCATGAAAGAACAGAGGTAGCATTTCCGGATGGACGATCGCGGTTCGTTGCGCAGGATGCGCAGGATACATTTCAGGCGTTTAGACGGGCGACTGAAGGAAATGGCTTAGGGGAAACATGGCAGAGCATAAAAATAGAAATGATAGCCGGAATAGAATCGCGCGCCGAGGCAAGGGCGGCACGGGCCAGAAGAGCTGCGCAAGGTCAACGAAGCGCAAGCGGGGAATAATTACGCGGATGGACGGGGAGAGGGGTAGCCGCGATCATAGACCGCTAAACGGCCGGTTTGCTGGACAACCCGCACGGCACTCTCGATCGCATTGACTATTTTTCCCCATTCGTCTTTTGCATCTGAATGATAAGAGGTAAGCATTTCCCGCACGATGATATTTCTATTCATATCGATCAGAAGAAAATCCGTTCCGGATGTTTTTTCTGTAAGAAGTATCGCATAGAGGGGCAGAGTTGTAGGTAGTGGTTGTCCAAAGTCTAAGGCGTTTGCCACCTGCAGCGCATCTTCGTTTTCTTCTGTAGAATAAAAGAGGAGGGTTTCTCTCCGATGGCGGAAAAGTGTATCCGGCAAGCGCAATGCCTTTTGAACGGCAGGCGTCCAGCCGGCAGCCATTTCTCTCAATGCAACCATTGCCTCTGTGGAATTCGTGCTTTCCATAGGACTATCTCTTGCAGGGGTTCTGCGGCCAAAACCGCTTTTTGGGGGACGTAGCGGGACTACGTTGGAACGCCTATCTCGCGTGTTTGTATTAACCGCCATGTAGAAATATAAATCACCAATGATTTAAAAATAACGACTATTCCTTTTCGGTATCTTCTTCAATGGGAACGATCGGCTCAAAGCTTAGATCCGATTCTTCGGAAGGCGGCTTTTTCTCTTCTTCCTTGGGTTCTTCTTTCTCTACCGGTTCTTCCTCCTCTTCCTTTTCCGCCGGTTTTTCTTCCTCCTTTTTTTCTTCAGCGGGTTTTTCTTTTTTCTCTTCCGCTGGTTTTTGTTCCTCTTTTTCTTGTTCCTTCTTTTCCTCTTCTTTTGGCTGTTCTTTTTTCTCTTCCTCTCTAGGTTCTTTTTTAGGTTTTTCCTTTTTTTCTCGGGAAGCTCCCAGCATATTCAGGTATTTCTCCGCCTCCTTTAGCCTGGGATCCAGCTCCAGCGCCTTCTTGAAATCATAGTAGGCATTGTCGTTTTCGCCGAGCTGGGAATAGCAGATGCCGCGCTGGAGGTAGCTATTGGCATGCCTTGGAGCAAGCTGGATGGCGTTGGTGTAATCATCAACAGCGTGAAGCACTTCGCCCTTGAAATAGTATACTTCGCCGCGGGCGGCATAGGCCTCGGCCTGCTTGGGATCCAGCGCCAATACGACGTTCAGGTCTTCCAGCGCCTCGCGCAGCTGGCGCGCCTTCAAACGGGCCAACCCCCGCATTAGATAGGCCTGCTGGAGGACGGGGGTAAGCCGGTCAATCGTTTTGGAATAGGAGGTTTGAGCCGGAGGAGATTTTTTGGGCGGGGTAGAGGTTTTTTTCCGGGAGGTTTTCTTGCTGGATTTTTTCTTTTTCATGCAATTATTATATCCGCTAATTAATTAAGGTATATAGTTCAAGAACGCAAACTATTGGATAATACTAAGATAATCACAAAACCACAACAATTATAA
>DATDYG010000010.1:0-5315 GCA_035289085.1 Candidatus Bilamarchaeaceae archaeon
ACATCTGGAAAAAGCAATCCGAAGCATGAACCCTTTTGATGAAGGATTGGGAAACGCGCGTCAGATTTTACGCGTAGTTGCTGAAAAATATCATGTTGACTACGATTTATTGTACAGAATATCATATATGATGGATACACAGGCTGTTCTTAGTGCAAGGAGAAAAGAACTTATTATTGAAGCGCTTGAAAAATCTGAAACTGAGACAGAGGCAGCTACGGTTAGGCTCAATCTATCTGGTTTTGATCCTGTTCCCACATTGCGCAGCTATTGCCAAAGATTAGGAGTTAATATCTATGAATATTTGGGCAAAGGAATCCAAAAGGCACCAACTAGTGCAGACGCCGCAACAAGCGCTGGTTAATCAATTTAATCAAATGCTCCCTTTCCGTTGATGATTTCTACCTTTGTTTTTCCCTTGGATTCTACTAATTTCTTGAATTCCTGCTGCGCTGCAATTTGTGCATTATTATTGCCGGCAGGAATAACATGCATGGGGCAGGCAATATCAGGGTTTATATCAGCAACGGCTTCGCTCGCTTCTTTAGCATCCATTGTGTAGGTTCCGCCTACAGGCAAAAAAGCAATATTTACTAAGCCATTAATATCTTTCATCTCTTTTATTCGATCCGTATCGCCTGGGTGATAGATTGTTTGCCCGCCTGCCTGCAAAACATAGCCGACCCATTCGTTTTCTTTTGGATGGTAGTGCGTTCGGCCAGCAACAACATTATATGCGGGGATGGTTTTTACGCTGATTGTTTTGATTTTAAACTCCATGCCTGGTTTAACCAGCTTAACGTCTTCCCGCGCGGCAATCTTATAAATTTCTTCCGCGCCCTTCGGCACGCAAATCATGCAGCCTTTGGAATATAATTTTTTTATGCTTTCCAGATCAAAATGGTCAAAATGGGGGTGGGTGATGAGGATGATATCCGTGGACTCGGTCTTTTCCACACGGAATGGATCGATATGGATTTGGATGCCCTTGGCTTGAATGCGCAACGAAGCCTGGACGCCCAGTCGCAGCCTGCTGGTAGTTGCAACAGAACCTTTTTGCATGGGTAGACGCAAAGACGAAAGTTTTATAAAGGAAATAGAAGTATCCTCCTTGGTGATCAGATGAAAAGAGGACAGGTATCCACCGAATATTTAGTTATCTTAGCCGTGGTTTTGGTGATTGCCTTGGTGGTAGTATTTTTAGTGAGCCAGGGAACCGATGTAGGATCGGGCGTGACGGAAACCCAGAGTAAGAATTATTGGGGCGTCCAATCTCCGCTTTCGATCGTTGGGTATGGGGTAACCGCCAGTACGATGACAATGGATGTTACCAACCGGGATGCGGAAGAGATAACCTTGACATCGGTTGATGTGGATGGAACAGAACGATTTTCCACGTCCACCACTTTTGCGCCTGGAGAAACCAGAACCCTGAACATGACCCTTGGGGCGGCTTGCACAACCGATACCCGGTTTAGCTATGATATTGACTTCACGTACAACCGCGGGGGCATTAGCGCATTGTTACAGGGAGGCGAAAGGGATCTGATAGGAACGTGCTCCTAAGCCTTTCTTTCTCTTTTCTTTTTTTCTTTTGATTTTTTATGCGCGCACAGACGACTACAGAGTATCTATTCCTGATGGCTGTAGTATTGGCAATGGTAATTGCGATTGCATACATCGTAGGGAGGGAGGCGCAGACCACCGGTATTGATGAGAAACAGAGCCAGGCGTACTGGTCGGATGCCACGCCCTTTGCAGTGCACGGTTACCGGTATGCGGATACCCTTTTGCAGTTAGACATGGAAAACACGCTGGTGGAACAGGCCACGCTTCAGCAGATAGAGGTGGAAGAGATAGTATATAATATAGATACGGTTTTCCAGGGAGGGGAACGGCTGGTGGTTAATATTACAATAGCGGATTGCGGTACGGTTGGCAGCTATTATAAGCTGAAGGATATCGTAATCCGTTACCAAAAACAGGACGGGAACTTTACGCAACAGGGCCAGCGGCCCTGGGTGGGACTTTGTTCCTAGGTGACACCCAAACGCTGTTGCAACATCACACCGATAGGAGAGATAAGTAGGGTTTTTAATAGTTAATGGAGAAGAGTGTGTATGATTCTTGGGAGGTTATTCATTGTATTTTTAGCGCTGGCTTCTTTTGCGTATGCGGCGGAATGCGAAACGAATTTCGTGGAGCGGTTGAATGTCCGGGTATTTAACGATGATTATATCCGGATCGGAGGGGCCGTTGTAAACGTCACCTACCAGCTGGACCGCACCAGCGGCAAGGGGTATTTCACGGCCAGCAAGATTACCAGTGAGCAGGGCGAAGCCAACTTCACGCTCATTAATACAGAGGGATTGGAGGAACACCTGGATTGCGACATTGATATCGTGGTGCAGTTTGACGATTATTTGGCAATAGAAACTGTTACCGCCCAGGCGCATCCGAATCCGGTGGACATCATCATCCGTGCGCATCTGCTAACGGTGCATGTGGTGGACGAGTTTAACCGGCCGTTGGAAGGGGCGGAGGTGTTCATACAAAACCGGAATGCGACGACCGATAGCAACGGCCGCGCCCGTTTTCTGGTAGGGGAGGGGACGGTGAGTTTACTGGTAAAATATGACGTGGGCAAGGTGGAGGAAACAGTGATAGTCACCGAACCCATGGAATATGACGTCGGCATTGCGTTCTATCCTTTCCAGCTGCACATTGTGGATGACGAAGGCACGTTGCTGGATGCGCAGGTCGTCATAGATGGAGAGGAATACCTGGCGGAGGGCGGAGAGCTGGAAGTGGAAAAGGTGGCCAATGCACAGCCTTCCGTGCAGGTGGAATACGAAAACCTGGTGAAGGACCTGGAAGTGGATCTGGCGGTGCAGCAGGAGTATACGACGGTGTTTGACCTGCATGCACCCGTGCTGGGATCGGTGGAGCATGAGCTGCTGCAGGACCAGCTGCGGTTGCGGATGAACATCGTGGATCCGGGCGTGTATGCCAGCGGGATAGCCCCGGATGGGATAGAGGTCACCTACCGGTACGATACCGATGAGTGGCTTCGCGTCCGCGCCTACACATTGAGCCAGAACCAGTACGCGGCAGACATCTCTCCCAAGCCAGGGGCAGCGGTGCTTTTCTTTAAAATAGAAGCGCGGGACGTGGAAGGGAATCGCGGAGTGTTTGAGGGACAGCTCCCCGTTCCGCAGCCGGAAGTAGAGGAAGAACCCGAACCGGAAGAGGAGGAAGAAGAAACGGAAGAAGGGCTGCCGATCGGATTGATCGTAGTGCTGATAGTGTTAGCTTTATTAATTTATATTGTTTACCGATTTAAGTTAAGTAAAGGAGGTGAAGAGTAAAAAGGTGGGAAGCGAAAGGTTTTTAAGTATATACACATATAATCATAAAATGTAAATGGGGATGAAAATATGCCACGAGGTAAAAAAATAATAATTGAAAAGATTATTGAGGACGAAGTCGTTGACGATTACCAGGCTCTGGACGTACAGGATATCAAATCCGAACGGAGCAAGGTAGAGAAATCCTTATCGGGCTCTGTAGCCACGGTGTTCAAGGCATCGCAGCAACTGTACAAACAGCGTGCCTCTGAAGAGGAATTGGAAGCCAAGCATAGGTTGTATTCGGTAAAATCGGCTTACGATTATATCAAGGACAAGGGAGTATACATCTCATTCCGGGCCTTTGGTGGACGGATTGAACGCGGAACCGTCCCGTATGTCAAGGTAGGAAGAAAGCGATACATCCCCAAAGCGATACTGGATGATATCGTGGATACGAAAAACGAGTTTTACACGGTCCGGGAAGCGTTCCAGGAATACCGGAAGGCGAACTCCCGTATCAATTTCCGCGCGTTTATCGGGCGGATCGAGAAGGGGTCGGTGCCTTCGGTAAAATTCGGGACGCGGCGTCTGGTTCCCAAGGAAGCGGTGGAAGCATTAACCCACATCAGCGAGAACTACTACTCTGTGAGCGAAGCGGTCAAGGAACTGCACCGGAGCAGCATCCGGATTAAACGCAATGCCTTTGAGCGGCGGCTGGATAGAGGACGAATTCCGCATGTGAAGGTCGGTGGAAGACGCTTTATCCACGAGGAAGTATTGGACGAGCTCATTGGCAAGGAACAGGCTTTGCGTACCAAATAGTTTTTGTTTTTCCATTTGTTCCATTCATGGATAGGGCTGATTAAACCATACAGATACATTTATAAACACTTTTACACATAATTAGAACATGCCCACCCATGCAAAAAAACATGCTTCTAGAGCAACACCTCCACGCGGGGTATTTGGACGGCTATGGGATAGAACCGGGGCCGCAGCCATCCGGAACACGCTGGAAATCCAAAAAGGCATCCAGGAAAGCAAACTGGATAGGTATGCGGAGCCGCTGGACTGGAGCGATTATGAGGTAGGGATCGTGTACAGGCTAATCGGCCGGCCGCCTCTATTGGGCGGTGCGGCTACTCCAGAGATCCGGGACAAGGCCATCGCCCTGGCAGTGGAGAAGGGCTATGCGCACCCGAAACTGGCAGATGCGGTATTAACGTATGCGGTAAGGAACAACAATGAAACCGCATATGCGAAAGCAATGGAGTGGTTAGCAGAATTCAGGCCGGAGGAACAGCATGCCCAGATGAAACGGATGGCGCACCTGCTGGCCGGATATGCGGCCGACCCATTTGCAAACAGCGGAATCACAAAAGCAGTGGAACGGATTGCACGGTTTTTTGAAGAGGCTGTAGTATACTTACCAAAAGATGGACAGGACCAGCGGATAGTGAAGGGATACGAAGCTACCATAGAGCGGATGGTGCGGATTATTGAGGATCACCTGCCGGATGCAGAGAACGACGCAGCAAGGGCAGATGCACGCCTGGCATGCGCAAAGGCGCTATGGGCACTGGATTATTCGCAGGTAGAATTCTGGCTGGGTGCTTTAACCGATGCGCACCTGAAGGATTTTGTGGTGGAAAAGTTTCTGGACATGGAATGGAAGGAAGGCATGAAAAGAGATCAGCATGGCTGGTTCCATCTCGCCACGCGTCTGGACCTCGTAGGAGAAACGATAGCGAACAGCCCATCGAATAAGAAATGGGAGTTCTTTAGATTTGTATTCAACAATTGGCAGGAAGAACAGAAAGAGGCAGTGGCAAGGCTGCTCGGGCAGATGAGCAATGTGCCGGATGATATTTTAGATAGGGCAAGCGGGTTTATACGTTACGAAGCCGCAGAAGCAGAGGAAGAACCAGGGACTGAATTTAAGCGGGTGGGTGATGAGGATATTTT
>DATDYG010000011.1:0-10539 GCA_035289085.1 Candidatus Bilamarchaeaceae archaeon
TTTTGCGAGATGCTCTTGGAGATAATGCGCGAGGTGGTGTTCGGCGCCAGATGAAACATTTTGGCGCCTGCGTCCTGGTGCTGTTTTTCTTTTGCATACGCCACGCTCAACACTTCACCCCGTGCACCCGGCTCTTTCAGGATGACGCATGGAAATTTCATCGTAACCTGACTGCCGATATTCCCGTCCAGCCATTCCACGTATGCATTTTTGTAAGCGACGGCGCGTTTCGTTACGAGATTATACACGTTATCGCTCCAGTTCTGGATGGTAGTATATCGCAAATGCGATCCTTCCATCGCGATTAATTCCACTACGGCACTGTGCAGCGAGCTGGCGGAATACACCGGTGCGCTACAACCCTCCACATAATGCACCTTGCTTCCTTTATCTGTAATGATCAACGTGCGTTCAAACTGACCGGTTTTTTCCGCGTTGATACGGAAATACGCCTGCAAAGGAATGCTTACATGCACGCCCGGAGGCACGTAGACAAAACTCCCGCCGCTCCATACCGCGGTGTTCAATGCGGCGAATTTGTTGTCCATGGACGGTACGACCGTACCGAAGTATTTTTGGACCATATCCGGATATTTTTTCAATCCTTCGTCCATGGAGGTGAAGATGACGCCCTGTTTTTCCCATTCCCTTTTTACGCTGTGATAAACGACTTCACTTTCGTACTGTGCGCTTGCCCCGGCAAGGAATTTCTTTTCCGCCTCTGGAATGCCGATCTTGTCGAATGTTTTCTTGATGTTTTCCGGTACCATGTCCCAGGTGCTCACCTGCTTGTCCGAAGGCCTGCGATAATACGTGATTTCATCAAAATTTATTCCGCTCAGATCGGCTCCCCAGGCAGGCATGGGCTTCTGCCGGAAGATTTTAAGCGCCTGTAACCGCTTTTTCAGCATCCATTCCGGTTCATTTTTTATTTTGGAGATTTGACGGACGGTTTCCTCCGTTAAACCGGCAGCCGTTTCGTGCACGTAGGCAATCTCATCCCTAAAGCCATAGCGGTATTTGGCGGGTAACTCGTTCATATGGGGTTTAGGCTTGCCTAACTTTATAAAACCGAGTGCTTCCTATATATCATAGTCGTTTTTATTCGGAGAATAGCCATGTTCAGCATAAAAAATTTGCAGGTAAGGGTGGATGCTACACCCATCATCCAGGGCATATCCATGGATATCAAGGAAGGGGAGATCCATGCGGTGATGGGGCCGAACGGGGCAGGAAAGAGCTCGCTGGCCAGTGCATTGATGGGTCATCCGAGATATAAGGCAGAAGGCCAGGCATTGCTGGATGGAAAGGATATACTACAGATGCCGGTGAACGAGCGGGCGCGGGCCGGCCTGTTTTTGGCATTCCAGCATCCCGAAGAAATTGAAGGGGTGAGCATTGCCAAGATGATGCAACGAGCCGTAGCAGGAGATACCGAGAAGCCAGATCTAAAACGATTGATGGCATTGCACCAGGAGCTTGGCAATGGGGCAGAAAAGCTGGGTATGGGAAAAGATTTTATTAAACGGGATGTAAATGTTGGATTCTCCGGCGGGGAAAAGAAGAAGAATGAGATATTGCAGATGCAGATGTTGCAACCGCGGATGATCATACTGGATGAGATCGATTCCGGGCTGGATGTGGACGGATTGAAGAATGTTGCCAAAGCCATCGAATCAATGCGGGACGGGAAACGGAGCTTCTTGATGATCACGCATTACCGGAGGATTCTCGATTATGTACGGCCCGACAAGGTGCACATTCTGGTGAAAGGAAAGCTGGTGAAATCCGGAGGACCAGAACTGGCCAATGAGATTGATAGCAGGGGATACGGCGACTGGGTGAAAGGGGACTAGCAAATGCTGGATGCTGAAAAAACCAAATCCGATTTTCCTATTTTTCAAAAAAGGAAACCGCTAGTCTATCTGGATTCCGCGGCCACCAGCCAGAAACCAACAGCCGTACTTGAAGCGATGGACGATTTTTATCAAAACCACAATGCCAACGTCCATCGCGGCGTGTATAAAATAAGTGAGGAGGCAACGGAACGATACGAAAATGCGCGGAAACGGATTGGAGGATTTATAGGAACGAAAAACGAAAAGGAAATGATTTATACGCGCAGCGCTACCGAAGCGATCAACCTCGTGATGCGGGGGTATGGAGAGAAATTTATTAAGGCAGGTGGCAGGATCGTTGTTTCGGTCATGGAACACCATAGCAATTTCGTCCCCTGGCAGCGGCTGGCAGAAAAGAAAAAAGCGAAATTAGAGGTAATTGATATTGATGAAAATGGAGAATTAAACGAAGAAGAGATAAAAACGAAAATAAAAGGAGCGGGGATCGTTGCGGTTTCCCATGTATCGAATGTTTTGGGAACGGTAAACGATGTAAAAGAAATATGCAAATTGGCGCACGAGGCAGGAGCGATATGCGTGGTGGATGGAGCGCAAAGTGTTCCGCACATGGCAGTGGACGTGCAAAAACTGGGCTGTGATTTCCTGGTATTCTCCGGACACAAGATGCTCGGGCCGGACGGAATCGGGATATTGTATGGAAAAGAGGAGCATCTGGAAGCCATGGATCCGATGCTGTTTGGCGGGGAGATGATTTCAAAAGTAAAGATAGAAAAAACCGAATGGAATGCACTGCCGTATAAATTCGAAGCCGGCACCATGCCGGTTGCAGAAGCAGTAGGCCTGGGTGCCGCCGTTGCGTATTTGGAAAAGCGGGGCATGGAGAATATTGAAAAGCACGGGAAAGAAGTGGTCGCATATGCCATGGAGAAGCTGCACGGAATAAAAGGAATAACCGTATATGGCCCGCAAAAACGCATAGGGGTGGTTGCATTCAATTTAAACGGCATCCATGCGCATGACGTGGCCACGGTTCTCGATGAGCGGGGGATAGCGGTCCGCAGCGGGCACCACTGCACCATGCCATTGCATGAACGATTGGATATTCCTGCCAGTGCCAGGGCGAGTTTCTATATATATAATGGCAGGAAGGACGTGGATGCACTCTGTGAAGCATTGCAATATGCCAAAAAGGTGTTCAAGGTATGAGCAGCGAGGATATGTATCGGGAGTTCATATTGGAACTGTATAAAAACCCGATTAATTTTGGAAAGCTGGAGGATGCGGATTTGCATGCGGAAAGCTACAATCCGCTGTGCGGGGATAAGGTAGAGATGTACGTGAAGCTGACGAACGGTAAGGTGAGCGATGTAAAATTCGATGGCAGCGGGTGTGCGATCAGCCAGGCGAGTGCGAGTTTACTCACCGAAGAGATCAAGGGAAAAACAACAGAGCAGCTGAAAGCCATGGCCAAAGAGGATATTTTACGTATTCTGCAGATTGATTTAAGCAAAAACCCGTCGCGCCTGAAATGCGCACTGCTGTCCTTGGAAACCCTGAAAAAGGCGCTGGTAAGCCCGTAATAAGATTGTGTGAGATTGTACAAATCATTTATAAATATTACTACACAGATCAATAGTTGTTAGTTGCAAGTTGTGTGTGGGATGTGAAATGATAACGTTTCCCGTGGAAGTCAACGCATACATAAGAGATCTATCCGCGAGGTTGGGATTTCCCCCTAGCATGGAGAGAGCGGATAACCGGCTTATTTTCAAAGATCCGAATGGGGACAGGGTTGCAACAGCAACCGTCCAGCGGGAGTTTCGCCTGACGGTACAGCTGACACCTTATATGTCCCGCGTATTGGGACCAGAGGGTGCAGCGGCAGTGATCTGGACCATCAACCGCAGCGGCGTTTCAGGAACGTTGGAGGAAGAGCTGAACGAGCTCCACGCCATCCCTGGCGAGCACCGGGTTATTCCCGACGGCAATAGATTCCATATCTGGGATCCGGAAGGCCATGAGATGGGGATTATTACAATGACGGAAGAGCTGGTTGTTCGATCAAGAGAATACCTCACTCCGTATACGGTGGCATTCAGAGCGCGGGGAAACGGCCACGAGGGACGCCCCTTGATAGGAGAAGAGCTGGGCGGGGGTGGCGGATTGGGTGGGATGGTAGAAAGGAACTACAGGGATTTTCTGAGAAGAGTAAGAGACCGCGCGCAGGCTACGCCGGGTCCTCCACGACAGCTCGCAAGGAGATAAAAAGGATTTTCAACCCAAAAACGGTTTCTTAATATTTCTTTCCAGCGATAGCTTATTACTTGGAATAGCTCATTCCAAAGTTTCCCCTAGGGAGGGGAAATCAGAAAATCGAGGAAGAATGAGAGGGGGATCTCTAAAAGCGAAGCAAACCCCGCTCATTTCATTCGCAGGGGTGGCGGAGCGGTCAAACGCGGTAGATGAAACAACCGAAACTCAAGATCGCGCTTATTGTAAAAGTGCAATAGGTGATCTACTGACCTAGCGTCTACGCAGGTTCAAAAACCAAGCCTTTTTATAATCCTCAATAATTCTGAGGTGAAAAAGACTAGGTATTATCCAAAAACCAATTTTACTGATAACGATTTGTTTTTGGGCTCGCCTTTTTTGACCTTGGAAATATTAAGGTGTTGAAAAAGGCGAAACTGAAAATCCTGTCCCCTGCAAATTTTGTTAAAAATTTGCGGCATGATGGATTGTAATCCAGCTATGCCTGCAATTTTATTTTTTCTTCTTAAGATCCAAAGCGCAGGAGTTGATGCAGTAGCGTTGGCCCGTAGCCGTCGGTCCGTCATCGAAAACATGGCCTAGATGCCCGCCGCATTTTTTGCAGATCACTTCGATACGGGGAATACCGAGGCTTTCATCTTTTTTCAGCACGATGTTTTCGGTGTTTTCCGGACGGTCAAAGCTGGGCCAGCCGGTTTTAGAATCAAATTTTGTATCTGAGGAAAACAGTTCCGCGCCGCAACCAGCGCAAGCATACATTCCCTTTTCCTTCGTATGCACAAATTTGCCGCTAAATGCCATTTCAGTTCCTTTTTCGCGGAGTATGTGATACTGCTGCGGGTTTAGTTTCTTTTTCCATTCTGCTTCATTCTTAGGCATTTTTTTCATGATGCATATAATCAATGGCTTTTAATAATTTTATTATGTAATTAATATAAAGGATGATAAATATGACTAGCTGGGAAAAACTCGCTGATAAAGGAATAGTGGAAAAAACAATAGCCTCACTTAAACAAAATGGAATTGACGCATATTTTGTTGAAACAGAAAAGGAGGCAAAAGTAAAAGCTCTTGAAATGATCCCGGAAGGCGCAGAGATAATGACAATGACATCTATGACTACTGAAGCAATAAGCCTCGCAAAAGATATCAATGAAGCAGGTAAATTTAATCCTATAATAAAAAAACTTTATTCAATGGATAGAAATACGCAAGGGGCTGAGATGCGGCGCTTGGGCGCGGCGCATGATTTTACGGTTGGAAGCGTGCACGCAATAACGGAAGACGGTCATGTTATCATTGCTTCTGCTAGCGGGAGTCAGTTGCCTGCTTATGCTTATGGGGCAGGAAAGGTTATCTGGATTGCTGGAACACAAAAAATCGTTAAGAATACTGAAGAAGGCATCAAAAGGATATACGAACATACATTTCCGCTTGAGGACGCGCGCGCAAGAAAGACCTATGGCGTTGGTAGTGGCGTAAACAAAATTTTAATCATAAATAAAGAATTTATTCCAGGAAGAATTGCTCTGATACTAGTGAATAAGGTTTTAGGATTTTGAGAGATGGTAATCACTTTTTTCTTTTTATTATTGCCTGCAGTTCTTGGGCATCGACCTGCAGGCGGTACTTCGCCATGATCTTGCCGAGATCATGGTTGTTTTCTTTTGCTATTTTTTCCAGCGCTTCCCCAGAGATGCGCTGCAGTTCGTTTTTCTTTGAGGGATTGCGCAGGATTTCCGGGATGGCGGCCTTTGCCCATTTTCCTTCTTGGTAACCGTGCAATGCTTCTTCCACCTGTTCTTCTGTCGGAAGGATGCCTTCTCGCCGAAGCGCTATCATTGTATTTTCCAGCGTAGCCGCAACCAGCATGGGCTCGATGCCTTCCCGTACCAGCTTCTCGAAGAGGGGAAGATGCGGAGAACGCAGGATTTTCCCGGCCATTTCCGGGTTCAGCAGTTTTTGCAGTTTCTTCTGTTTTTCTTCCAGCGACTCGCCTCTTTTGATTTGTTTTAAAAATTCGGTGGTGAACAGAATAGGCGGCACATCGGTTTCGGGGTACATTCTTGCACTGCCGGGCAGGGGACGGAGATAGCTGCTCGTGCCATCCGGGTTGGCTTTACGTGTTTCTTCGGGAATGAACAGCATGTAGAGACGCTGCGCTACCTTTTCCAGCGCCTTCTGGGCAATGCCCGGACTCGCAACAACTAAGATAAATGCATCGCCTGCACTTACCGCAAGTTGCTGTTTTATTTTTTCGGTTTCGCTCTCGGAAATGTCGTAGGTGCCCAGCACTTCATCGCTGTGGATGATTCCTTTGACACCCGCGGTTTTGGCATATTCGCTGAGTTCGGTAGCGTATCTTCGATTGGGATTAATTTCTCTTCCCAGCAAACCGGTATGATGGGCGACCCCCATCGCAAATGCCTTTTCTCCTCTTTGTAAGCCCTTAGCGATTAGCTTGGATTCCGTATTTTGGAAAACAGATGTGACATCCTGTATTTCTCCTACGAAGCTTTTCTCCCGTTTTTTCACTTCGGTGATTATTTTCAGCAGCGCTTTTTGCCGCTGTACTTCATGTTCCACCAGCAACGGCAGCAGCTTCAGCTCCTGTGCACCTTTGATCTCCACGCGCGCACCGCCTTCAATGGAGATGTTCAGGTCCTGGCGGATCGTTCCGATGCCTCGGGCCACCTGGCTGGTGGCGCGTAGCAACAGGCCGATCTTCTCCGCGACTTCCCGGGCGTGCTCCCCGTCCCGGATTTCCGGTGCCGTAGAGATCTCCACCAGTGGGATACCCAACCGGTCCAGGCGATAGACGTCACCGCCGGCCTTTCGCTCCACGATGCCGGCACTCTCCTCTTCCAGCGCGATCTGGGGAATGAAAATCCGGCCTTGGTCCGTTTCCAGCACCCCGTTCATTGCAACGATGGCCGTACGCTGGAAACCGCCGGTGTTGCTGCCATCGATGACAATCTTGCGCATGCAATGCACCTCGTCCACGGGCTTTGCACCGAGTTGATGCGAGATTTGCAATGCGATGGCCAGCGCTTGCGTATTCATCGCATGCGGAGGTTCCTCATCGGTTTCCACCAGGCAGTTGCTGTTGTGATACGCAAAATATTCAAACGTTTTCCCTTTTTCAAACTCGGCCAGGGCCGCCCGATCAATCTTTCCCAGTTCGCTGAGCACCGGATGGAGATGACGGATGATTTTCACATTGCCCTCCCCTTCCTCCATCTGGGAGGGGCAACTGCAGAACAGTTTTTGGGTTTTTAGCTGCTGGTGGACTTCCAAACCGATTTTCATAATGACCAACTAAAGTAGTTTGCGGATTCTTTTTTCTAATTCCGGGATATCATCTTTAATCGTATTCCATACGAGCTGCAAATCTATTCCAAAATAAAAATGCACAATTCGGTCGCGCATTCCTGCGATATCCTTCCAGGGGGGTATCTTTGTGTTTTTCCTTAAATTCGCGAGGTAGATTTTTTACAGCTTCCCCAATTATTTCTATGTTCCTAACTACCGCATCTTGGACAATATCCTTTTCAAGAAATTCCTCTTTCCGTAAACCTTTGGTATACTTATTTATCTTTTTGATCGCTTCAACGATATGGCTTAGGTAAAAATTCGGATTTTTCTTCATATGGCGACCATCTCTTTTTCAATGATCTTCTTAAGTTCAGGATGCATACTTCGAAGTGTGACCAAATCCACGTGAATACCCGTTTTTTCCTCTATTACATTCGCCATCCGGGACAAATCCAGTAATGAAAAGCCTTTGGACGGTTCTATAGCAAGATCTATGTCGTTATATCTTGGCCGTTTTCTGGCAAAACTGCCGAATATGTAGGCTCTTTTTATATGGTTTTTTGAAACCTCGCCCTTCAAAATTTTAATGATCTTTTCCCTTTCCATAATTAAAATCCGCCCTTCTTATTTAAATCTTTTTGTATCGGATAGGTGATCCGCCCGCTTCGGTTACTGTTCCAACGGGCTGCGGGTGCTTAGTTCCCCGGCCATATCCGTTTCCATCAATCCTTTCACTTTTTTCGTGTTTTTCGTCTGCCCCAGCACCCACATCAGTTTTACGAATGCGGTTTCCGGCAGCCAGTCCGCCCCGTCCCCGATAACGCCGGTCTCCTCCAGCAAGCGTCCGGCGGTGTAGACGCTGAGATTGACGCGGCCGTGCAGGGGCTGGGGAGCGAGAACGACGGGGATGCCGGATTGGACGAGGGATTTTATCTCGGGCAGGATGGTTTGCGCATGGGAATCGTTGAACGCGTTGGTAGGCACATGCCCCAAGCCCGTTGCCACCAATACTACGCCATCGTATTTTCGCAGGTGCTGGATAAGGCTGGGACGGATACCCGGGTGGATGTATATCATGGCGACGTTTTCATTCATCTTGGTGTTTAATTTTAATTGGGTTGCAGCGCGCTTTTTAAATTCGGTTAGTGGTTCAAATTTTTCTTGTTCATGGTTTACCTTTGCCAGTGGCAATGCATTGATGCTTTGAAAGGCATCCCTCCGTGAAGTGTGCATCTTGCGGACGCGCACTCCACGATGCAGATACGCAAAACTATCATCCGTAGTCCCATGCATGCATACGCTAACCTCGGCAAAATCCTGCTTTGCCGCATAAACAGCGTTTAACAGATTCATTTCATTGTCGCTGCTCGGCCGGTCGCTGCTTCTTTGCGCACCGACAAAAACGACCGGTACCGGTAAATCCTGCAGCATGAAGCCCAATGCCGCACTGCTGTACCCTATGGTATCGGTGCCGTGCATGAGCACGATTCCTTTTACACCTTCTTTGATTTCATCGCGGCAGGCCTCGGCCATTTTTTTCCAGTGCCAGACCGACATATCCTCGGAAAGGATGGAGAACAGCTGTTGCGTATGGATGGTGGCGATTTTTTCCAGCTGGGGAAACGAGGCGCGCAGTTCCTCCGGGGAGATGGCCGGATATACGGCCCCTGTCTTGTATTCCACCTTGCTGGCGATGGTGCCGCCACAACCCAATATGGCGATGTCGCCACGGTGTTTTTCCTGCCGGAGAGGAACAGGAGGAGGGGGATGCTTTTCCAAAAGCCCCAACCGCGTACCCTTGGCATGGATGCCGACGTTGTAACCATTGTCGAGCTTCAGCACCCAGACAGGCCGTCCGGATGTGCGCGGCATGAGAACGCCTTCCCATTGCGTTTTCCCCCGCATAATCCGGATGCGGTCGCCCACGGAGATTTTGTTTTTTTTAAGGGTTTTCTGCAAGGCAGGTGGATACATGTAGGCATACCTCCTTTCCACATTATAAAATTAGCGGTTGGAACACGGATTTAAAAATATTCTTTACGTGGGTTCCCTATGGCTTCCAATGGTATCGAACGCGTATCCACGGGCATCCCGGGCTTTGACCAGCTCATAGAGGGAGGGCTGGAGAAGGGCAGTGTGACGATGCTGCGCGGGGGCACCGGCAGCGGGAAAACGATCTTTTCCCTGCAGTTTTTATACGAAGGATGCATTCGGTCCAAGGAACCCGGCATTTTCATCAGTTTTGCCGAATCCCAGGAATCGTTGTATACGACCGGCAAGCGGTTCGGATGGGATTTCACCAGGCATGAGAAGGAGGGAAAATTTGCTTTCATCAAGCAATCGCCCCATGAAGTGGAACGTATTCTGAAGGAGGGCGGCGGAAGCATAAAGGACACCATCGACTCCGTTAAGGCCAAGCGGATTGTGATCGACTCATTGACGGCATATTCCATGATGTTCAAGACCACCTACGAAGTGAACGAGGGAGTGCTGGAGCTCATGGACATGCTGAAGGGGTGGGGATGCACCACGCTGGTGACGGACGAGGAGGATATCGATGTCCGCCGCATCGAAAGCAGCCGGTTGGGATTCCTGAGCGACGGGCTGGTGCACCTGTATTACGTCCGGAAGGACCATGGAAAATTCCGTGCAGTAGAAATTATAAAGACGCGGCATACCCAGCACTCCGACCGCATGTACTTGTTTAAGATCGGCAAAAGCGGCGTTCAGGTATTCCCGGAAATGGGCATCTTCAGCTCCACGAAAGAGACCTACCGTACCGGCCCGGAAAAGGAAGATGGGGAGAAATTTGCCTCATCCCCGAAGAAGAGGCAGAAGAAGAAATAACATTTTCGATCCCGCTGGATCACGCCGGCATTATTACCGTTATTCTTTTAGCTTGAAGATTTTCACTTCGTCGCCGCGGCTTTTGAAAACCAATTCAAACCCGGGCAACTCTTCCAGCACAAAGGCACGATAGAGATTGGAATCATAAAACTTTCCTTTGCGGTCGTCGTAGCCGCCGACCGTCGTCCCGTTTTGTATCCAGAGCAGATCATGGGTATAGAAAACGGTGTAGATCTCCAACACATTG
>DATDYG010000012.1:0-4389 GCA_035289085.1 Candidatus Bilamarchaeaceae archaeon
CATAGTATATACATGAATGTAAACTTTTTAAAACATATTGGTTTATTCCGGTAATTTCATTTTTCCAGGTGTATTCTTTCCAAGCCCAACCCATCAAAAACCGAATCCGAGCTTAGGATGGTATCAAACTGGGCATAGGCCGCATGCAATGCATCGAAGATATTAATTTTTTTGTTTTTGATATAATGCGCAGCTAACAAAGCGATGGATTCGTCTAGACCTCGAACCTCCACCAGCCGGTAGGTATCGGCCACGATACGTTCAGTATCGAGACTTAGCCGTTTGGAAACCAACAAAAGCTCAGTTATGACATAGCCACTAACCCAGATTTTTCCTTTGTGTTTAGCGTATACGGTTGTAGCCTTTTCTTTTAACCAATCCGTATCTTTTAGTAGCGCGAGTAAAAAATCGGTATCGGCAAATGGAATGGTAATCACCTATTTTTCTTTAGATGTGTTAGCGCTTCTTTTTCCGCTTCCTCTCGTGCCATTTTCTTTAAATCGGCAACGGTAAGATGTTTGGGGATTTTTTTTCCTTCTGCCTGGAGAGATTTCAATGGATCCTTGGAGATAGGGATCAGGATAATCTCGTTTTTTGCAGGCACTAAAGCAAATTCTTTCCCATACTGCTCCACAATCTCCTTGGTCAGACAAATTCTTGCTTTTTCATCCACATGCACATATACCATGATCCCACCAAAATAGCTTTGGTGGGATATATTTATTAATATTCCCACTACCCGTTCTTTCTTACATTTTCATTTTTCCAACACAAATAAACACATTTAAAAAACCTATTAACAGATAGGTAAAGCAGAAAGGAGATGGGATAGAAGATGGCTGAGGAAAGAGTAGTACGATTGAATGCAAGAACCAAAAACGGAAAAACCGAGCCGCTGCGCAAAATGATGGATCGTTTCAAGGGGCACCCGGAGAGAGTGCCAGAAGTAAAAGAAGTATTGGATTGCATTGTCGGGGCATCCCATGCGACTGAAAGGATGAAAAAGGATATTTACATAGCTGCACCATTATCGTTTCCAGTGCTCATTACCGGTGATACAGGAACCGGCAAAGAGCTCGTGGCCATGGCATTGCACCTGCTTAGCCCGCGTTATGCAGAACCGTTTGAAGCCGTGAATTGCGCGGCCATTCCGGAAGGACTTGCTGAAAGTATATTGTTTGGCCATAAGAGAGGATCGTTTACCGGGGCAGCCAGCGACCAGCCCGGGGTATTTGAAGTAGCCAACGGAGGAACGTTATTTCTGGACGAGATTGGCGATCTGCCATTGCATACACAGGTAAAGGTGCTGCGCGCATTGGAAGAGGGATTGATCCGGATGGTCGGATCCCGCGAACCCATTTCGATCCATATGCGTGTGATTGCAGCCACCAACCATGATGTGGACCAGGCAGCAGAAGAGGGCAAACTCCGGCGAGAGTTGCTGTACCGTTTGGTAGGATACAGGGTCCGGGCGCCAGCCCTTAACGAACGGAAACAGGATATTCCGCTGTTGGCTGATTATTTTCTTGCGGATTTTAACCGAAGAGAAAAACAGAATATAGCGGCAGAAGAAGAGGCATGGGAATTTCTCCAGGATGTAAATTTCCCGGGAAATATCCGGCAATTGCGCGCCCTGATAGAATGCGCAGCAGCGGTAGGCATAGCCGTGAGTTCTCCTGTTTCAAGGGATACCATAATGGAAGCGATAGGCATACTTGGAACAGGCATACGGCTGGATCCGGAAACCGAATCCACAGATGGGATGAGTCTGGAGGCACTGGTAGCGCGCGGAGAACTCCGGCTTGAGGTTTTTGAAAGGGCCCTTATTTTGGAAGCATTGCGCAGAACGGGCGGAAGCACGGCTGAAGCAGCAAGGCTCGCAGGGATAAGTGCACGGAACATCCAATACAGGAAGGTTGGGTGGCTGAAGGGTGGGGTGCCCCTGCCTGAGATAAGGGGGCTGAACGTTGTCATACGGGAAACAGGTAAGGAAAAGCCCGATGAAAATGCCCCAGATGCGCGCGAGCGACTGGGATTGCCGATGAATGCAGGGGAATGGACAAGAGAGCATCTGGAGAAGGCAATGGACGAGCTGCCGCCTTTTTCGATAAATACAATAGGTTTACTAATGACTGCGAGGGTGATTGCCAGGGCGTATGGCGTGGACGCAGTAGAAGTGACGCGGCGCTTCAAGGCATGGGACATAAACATAGGATATATCCGGGAAAGGGTAAGGGCGAGGCGGAAGGCACTGCTAATAGAAACACTGCGCCAATCGAGAACCAAGGCCGAAGCCTGCCGAAAGCTCCGCATGCTGGATGCGGCGCTCAGTAATCATTGCACCAAGCTGGGCATTCTACCCAGGGAGCATCTTGGAAAAGGATTGGGGGCAGTAGTAGAACCTGCAAGCGCAGAATAAGCTAGTCGAATGTTCCTTTTCCATTTATTATTTCTACTTTTGTTTTTCCTTTCGCTAATTTTATAATTTATAAATATTTGTGTTCAATACCTAAATACTAAATAATTGTTGCGTTAGCCACGGTAATTATTATGCGTGTTGTTGCCGAGCGTGTTCATGGTACAGCTGAAAGAAGTACACCAAGGACAGAACCTGCCGTAGAAGGTCCGCTCACTTTAAGCGCCTCAAAAGCCACAATGATAAAACATCTTCGTAGTTTGGATCCATTCACAGCAGGCGCGCTGTCAGTTTCAAAAGCAGCCAGCAAGCTTGCAGAGGCGCATGGTCTGGATGCAGCAGCAGTAATAGACCGGTTAAGCTATCTTGGGGTTGATACGATTGCGGTTATTATAGAACGAAGAAGAGAGCTCATAATCGAAGCACTGGAGAGCTCTGCCAATACATTAGAGGCAGTGAGAAAACTTGGGATGTGTGGCAGACACTTATTATATTTTTATTGCGGGGATCTTGGGATAAACCTAAGCGAACATGTTAAAAAAACAGGGGCTAGATCTGCTGGAGATAACGTTGCACCCGCAGCAAATGAAGATTTGGGAAATGTGCTGAAATGGACGAGAGAAGAGGCTATTGCCAAGATTAAAGTGCTCGATCCATTTAAGGTAGATCTCCGGAGTGTTTCTGGTGTTGCGAATGCCTTAATGCTTGCTGAAGGGTTGGATAATATAAGTTTTGTTGCAGTAAGATTAGGTGTATTAGGCATACAACCAGAACCTATTGTGTGGGAGAGAAGGAAAGAGGTAATTGTGGAAGCACTAAATACTTCACAAACAGTTGCTGAAGCAGTTGGAAAACTTGGGATGAAACCTGTTTATCTGTATAACTATTGTCGCCGATTAAAAATACCAGTAAGAGAGCATCTTAAAAAAACTGCAGGAGCTGCGCCTGAAGCAGCGCCTCCAGAAGAGGTGCCACAATGGACTCCAGAAGAGATAGAAACAATGATTCGCTCTGTTTCTCCTTTTGGTAATGATACTTGGGCAAAATCCCTGTTTAAAGGCTTTCTTAATCGTGTCGCAAAAAAAAATCGTGTAAACCCAGAACTTCTTCGTTTGCGTCTGCGCCAATTAAAAATGGATGAAAAGGCTATTAGCAAAATTATTAATGAAAAAAGAAAAGAATTGATAATTGAAGCGCTTAAGGATTCAACAACAATTGCAGAGGCTGTAAGAAAATGTGGGATGCGCAGCAGACTGTCATTAGGTTTTTATTGCAGGGATTTTGGAATAAGCCCAAGCGACCATCTTAAAAAAACTGCAAGAGCTACACCTAAAGCAGCGCCTCCAAAAGAGGTGCCACAATGGAGTAGGGACGAAGCCACCAAGATGATACGTGCTGTGCAGCCTTTTGGTAGCGACACCAAACCAAAGGCTCTGTTAAAAAGTTTTCTAGATCGTGTAGCTAAAGAAAATAAGGTAAATCCGGACGATCTTCGCATACGTGTACAGCAATTAGGCCTGAATGAAGATAAAATTTATGTAATCGTTACTGAAAGACGAAAAGAGTTGATAATTGAAGCGCTTAAAGATTCGACAACAGTACATGAAGCTGCTAGAAAACTGGGTGTCACCCATGGTGGTTTATATTACTATCTAAAAGAGCTTGGTATAGATGCTTGTGATTATCTTAAGAAAAGGCCAAAACCAACTCCTCCTTCTCGGGCCGCAGCCCCGAGAGCAGCCAAGCTAGCACAAGTTAGATCATCGAGACCAGCCACTGCAACTGATGAAGAACCCGTAAGAAGAGGAAGACCACTAAAACATGTAACACTAGCTGATCGCAAAGGTTTAGACCAAGCAGTTGGGCGAGATGGGACAGATGCAAGAGCAGCCGCAGTTCCCCCTCATCAACATACTAGGCCAAAGGCAGGCATGCTGCAATTAGAATATAAGGAGAAAGATCTTCCTGAAGAT
>DATDYG010000013.1:0-6007 GCA_035289085.1 Candidatus Bilamarchaeaceae archaeon
AACGCCGTCCACTGCCTCGGAACCCGACATGGCCGTGAAGGTCACAGTGTTGTCCGGACAGGTGAGTTCCGGCTCGGAGATGGTCAGGCTATCAGTAGCACCGCTACCACTCGTACCGGTACTTGAGGATGCCTGGACAAAACCTACGGCTCCGTAGTAGCTATTAAGGCTGTTGTATGGCCCATAGGTTACCGTGTTAGCCCCTGCATCATAGCTGGTTCTTCCGAGTTGGGACCATCCGGCATCTCCCGATAAACCTACGTATACTTCTGTTGCAGTAAATCCGCTCGTGAGCTTACTAGAATTGTAATATATGGTCAGGCTATCCAGCGTAGCCGCAGTCGCAATTCCTCCTTCCCCCTGTAGCCGGATCAGCTCAGACACCAACTGGCATCCCTGGAAGAGTGCACTTCCGCACCTTTGTGCATCTACTCCTGAAGAGGATTGGAAAGTTGTTTCTACAGTCAGGTTTCTCATGTTAGAGAAGGTAAAGGTCATGTGCTCGGTGGCTACTGTTGAACTGCCAGCCGTCGTCAATGTAGATCCGTTCAATACCCGCAATACTGTATACTGACCGCTAGAACTGGAGTTTAGTATTCGGATATTGCCGACAATGTTACCCGTTGAACCGTTCGTAAATACCGGACCGGTTACGTTGGTGAAGTTGACTAGGGATAGATTAATACCGCGTGAATCATTTCCAGCCAGTATGCTTGCCGCACCAAGGGTAGTACCGTTTTCAAACCGTACACCCGTAAAGGAAACATTGGATGAATTTACGATACGCACGGACATGGTATTATTAAAGAAACTCACGTTGGTGAAGTTAACCATCATGTCTGCGCTATTATTGGTTTGTATATGTATGAAAACAGAATTGGCAGCACTCGAATTGGAGAAGGTGATGTTTCTGAAAAGTACACTGCCGTTAATTATTAACGTACCGAAACCTGAACCGCCGTTCACCGGTTCCAAAACAACACGGTCCGTTCCATTGCTCGAACCAACAATTTCGATACCGGACTTGTTAACGAATATTTGACTTGCGATATGAACTACGTTGGGGTTAGCTGCCACGGTGGTGTTTTGACAGATGACAACTGTATCCCCCTGGCTAGCCATATCTATCGCTTCTTGGAGATCACTAGCATTGAGAGCATAGATCCCCATACCGGTACAGTTGGAACCCGGCGTTAAAAAAGCAACCTCGGCCGCAAAAGTTACAGTAACCAAAACCAACAAAAGCGCCAGAGACAAAACAACATTCTTCAACATGTTCATGTATTTTCACCTTAAACATTCACTTGAGGTTGAGTATCATACGAACAAAATCTTTATAAAGGTTTTGACAGGTGGACGCGGAGCATGCGGATGGTGATACCGTGTTTTTTTTCCTTTAGTTCACCGACGGATAAAATGATTTTCCCGATGCCAATGAAACGGTTTTTTTCGTCGTATAATGAAACCTTTTCATCCTTTTTCAGCGTTTCGGAATACGATGCGATGGCGGGAACGGCAATCTGCGCACCGTTCAAAATCGACGGAACGGCGCTTTCTTTAATAATTACTTTGGGGAAATCGATGAACGTTTCCGGTACATATAACATTTTTTCTAAACCGGAAAGATCGTTTTTATTTTTCCATGTCCAAACCGCATCGATCAGTTTCGTTAACGTAACGGTTTTCTCCTCTGTAATGTTTCCGACGGCAATCCGCCGCAGCTCCTCCATCCTTGCACCGCCGCATTTTTTACCGATATCTTCGCATAACGTGCGGATATACGTTCCTGCATCCACTTCGGTTTGGAATAAAACAAGGCGCGGATTTTCCCGGCTTTGCTCGAGGAATTGCAACGTGTAAATGGTTCGTTTCCTCGCAACTTTCTGCACCGCGCTTTCCCTGGGAGGCGTTTGGGTGATTTCCCCGGTGAATTGTTGGAATAGCTGTTGCACCTTTTCCTCCGATAAAATATGCTTGAATTTGATAATACCCACATAGGTTTTTCGTTTGGTAGCAATGTACTGAAGCAGTTTGGTTGCCCTGCCCAACGCAATCGGTAAAACGCCGCTTACCTGCGGATCCAGCGTACCGGCATGGCCGGCACGAGAGACGCCCAGCAGCTTCTTGATATACGTAGTGATCTCATGGCTGCTGTGGCCATACGGCTTGTCCAGAAGAAGAATGCCATTTTCCGGCTCCATGCACAAATTGGAACGGCTATTTTAATAAACCTGATAATTTTTTCACCGTTTCTTCCAGTCTTCCCTGCTTGTTATATAGTATAATAGAGGGCGCGCCGGTGAACGCAGAATACGCGGCAAGGAATGAACGATTGATCGAATCATGCTCTGCAACATCGTCCACATCGCGTGTGCGGATTGGATCGTTTTTCCTCCTTTCTTCGATTTCCTTGATGCCGGCAGTAATATATATCAGTGCATCCACCTGCAGCCATTTCAGGAATTCGAATGGCAATCCCGGATAGTATCCTTGCGGGGTGGCAATGGAGCAGTGGGTATCCAAAATTACTTTTCCTTTTTCCTTGGCCAGCCTTTTTGCGACAATCTGTTGCGCTTCCCGCTGCCTTCCCACCGGTAATTTCCGCATCTCATCGCGCGTTTGTACCCAGCCCTTTTCCTTTTCGATCTCCAGCATGAGGTCGCCGTAGTTGAGGATTTTATACTCTCCTTGCAATTTTTGCAATACCGTTGTTTTTCCCGCGCCCGGCAGGCCCATGGCGATGATCATTTTTTGCCCTCCAATGGTTCTAAGTGCCGGAGCGAATATTTCCGTTCCTGCTTGGCCGGGGATACGGTTTTACCATCCTTGGATGTTTTGCCTTTGCCTTGGGGCTCCAGGAACCGGGCCTGTACAAAGCCATGCGGCAGCAGTTTCGTAATCTCCACCTTCTGCCCGGCCCGGCGGCCCGCCGTAACGACACATACCTTTCCTTCTTCAATTGCGGTCATTGGATCACCTTTCAGGATGCGGCTGGTTCACGTGGATGCATAAATTTTTTGATTTGATAGGCAACATAAACGAAGCTGGGCAGTGCGAATCCTACCACCGCAACAAAAAAGGCGGTCAGTGCAGAACTAATGACAACGACCAGTTTGGCTTGTCTCTTTTCTTGAACGGCCGCCTCGGCTGTCACATATGAGGAGTTTATTGCTTGGCGATCTTGTTCTGCCTGATGGTGGCAGTCTTCGAATGGACTGCGGGCGACGCATGCCACCAATTCCCTGTTAACATCCAGGATTTTCTGCTTTCTCCATTCCCGCTTGTTTTTTAATGCCATCTGGGCAACGGCGACGGCGGTATCAAAATCACGTGCCCGCCGCGCCCCATTGTAGATGAAGGGCGAAGCCGCAGCAAGGCTGAGAACCAATCCGCCGCCAATAAGGCCGGTCTTTATACGAACGATGGTTTTCATTTCATCATCTCTGCATCACTTTTATCGCCTGAAGCGTGATCTTCGCCAGTTTTTTGGGGGAAAAATTCGCGCTATTCAAACAGACATCAAAATTTTCCGTGTTAAAGATATCAATGCCGTACAGTTTTAAATAGCGCTTGCGGTTTTCTGCGTCGCGCTGTTGAACGTGGCGCATGGCTGTCCGCAGAGAAAATCCATCTCGCTTTGCGATTCTTTTTGCCCGCTCTTCCAGTGAAGCAAATAAATAAACCCTAAAATCCGCTTTCAGCATCCAGGGGGAGAGCCAGGAAGTGGCCACGCAGTTTCCTTTTGCCTGCTTTTTCAATAATCGATCAAACTTTCTATCGATGTTGGGGTCCCCAGCTGCACGTTTTTGGAATTCGAGCAGGGTGACGCCTTCGGCCCTGGCCAGATCCTTGAAGGTGGGATTGATATGCCTGTACCGCAATGCCTTTGCAAGGTTTTTCCCCAGGGTGTCTTTACCCGATCCGGTAAGACCGGAAATCGCAATGATCATGGATATCACTTGGCCATCCGTTGGACGTAGGAACGATAATACAGGTGCACTTCCTCCAGCGTTTTGAACCCTTCCTGCACCCGGACCGATTCCACGACGACTTCACGGAGGCATGGCATGCAGAGCTGCGGAAACCTTCTGGACGTTCCCTGGTGGGTCTTGGCACCGGAATGGCGTCCGTGGATCGCACCACGACACACCGCACACGAAACTTTCATTTTTCTCCCCCAGCATGTATCTTCTCATATATATTAAAACCTATAGAAATGAGGAGTCCGGTGATCAGGGTCAGCAGGATGAACCACCAGTAGGGCTCGTGGATCCGCTGGACGTTTAAGAGGGGGATAGTGACGGGCAGATCCACGAAAAACCGGGTGGTGGAATCGAGCCGGGCCTGCAGGCGGTGGGCACCCGGCGCTTCCGCAAAGATATGCATGGCCTCTCCTGCATTATAATAGGTTTTATCCGTATATACGGGAAACGGATTGCCCTCGGCCTTGAGATAAACATTATCCAGCGTGGCAGTGTCGTAGGCAACAGCCGTGGCATTCTGCCCGGCTACGGTATCGCTGTTGTACCATAGGGCATGGGCCACCCACGTGCCGCTTCGCTCCGGCGTGAAGCATGCGGAGAAAGTGCCGTCTTCTGCTGCTTCATCGCATCCGGTCCCGTCATCCCGTAAATCGATGGTGACATCGTCCTGCACGGTGGGATCCATAAAATTAACCAAACTGATAAAGCCCACGAAAAAGATCAATACCACGAACATGGTTTTGAACTGGCCCATCATTACCTTGTTCATCTTGGGCATGAGCGCCATCTGCTCCTTCATGATTTTATCCATTTGCGCCTGATCCTTCCGTTCGGACGCTTCTTTGTGTTTCCTGCTTAGTTCCTTGGACTCTGCCTGGAACGCTTTCATCGCTGCGCGATCGGTGAATTTGTATTGAAGAACACGCGCAATCGTGGAATAGATAATAGCCAGAAAAGCAACTAGCAGAACGTACTCCCCAAAAAGCATGAGGAAATAGTAATCCCGTAAGTTTTTTAATGGCTGCTTAGGGGTTATTATATGAGGAAAATGAGCTGGGTTGTTATAGGCATTGGACTGGTGGTTATTGGAATGGTGCTTATTATGGTAGGCAGCGTTACGGGTAAAAACAGCAACATCCGCACGGGCGGCGTGATCATGCTCGGCCCGATTCCGATTGTTTTTGGCAGTGATAACCAGATGGCGCTGGGCGCAGTGATTTTGGCGATTATAATTTTGATAGGTATCTATCTTTTTGCGTTTCGCCCGATATAATATTATTTATTTCTTCGCCCCGCCCTGCATCGCAAAGAAGTATATGGCAGCCAGGATGATGAGGATAACAACAATCACTCCGATAATAAGGCCGAGATCCGGTCCTCTAGCAGGAGTTTCTTGCCCTGGCAGTGCAGGCGGTGTTACTTCCTCTTCTGTAGGTGCTGGAGGTGCTTCTTCCTCCATGGCAGGAGGTGTTACCTCACCGCCTGTAGAATGTGGCGTAGTTGTCGGAGGTGTCGTGGTTGGAGGCGTTACCTCTTCCTCTTCTGTCGGAGTTGTTACAATGACCTCTCCTCCTTCTTCACAGGTGGTGAAGCTGAACTGGACCTCATCCGGAGAGGCGTAGCCGCTGGCAGGCACGGTGCTGGTGTGGTAGTTGCCGCTTCTCGTGAGTTCAATCGTGGCTTCCCCGTTGCTGTCCGTGGTATCCTCACCCTCGCTGATACCGCTGGCATCGGAGATCACACGGATCCGAACACCATCTACTTCTTCGGAACCCGACATGGCCGTGAAGGTCACCGTATTGTCCGGACAGGTGAGTTCCGGGTCGGAGATGGTCAGGCTATCGGTAGCACCACTGCCCGTACCGCTGGTTGAACTGCTAGAAGCCGACGCAAATCCAACCGCCCCATAATAGCTGAACGAAGTCAGTGGCCCGTAGGTCACAAAATTGCTTCCGGTATCAATGCCGGTTCTGCCCAGCTGGCTCCATCCGGCGTCTCCCCACTGGCCTACGTATATCTGATCT
>DATDYG010000014.1:0-15366 GCA_035289085.1 Candidatus Bilamarchaeaceae archaeon
ATCCATCCAGCCCTTTCCGTAGCCTATCCTCCTCGTGCACGCGGATCCATCCCTCTATCACAATCATCCGCGGGCTGGCTGCAAACCGGAACGGAATCTGCGCGCGGTCTGCCTCCAGCGTAAGCGTTTTTTCAATACTGACAACCGCCGCATAATGCTGTTGGGCAAGCGCACCCATCCGTTGTGCAATCTCCTGAAGCATATGCGTTATCTCCTCCCGCTCCTCTTCTATTTTTCTGGAGGTGGCGGCGGGAACGGTGACGATTGCCGGTACTTCTATCCGGTGGCTGTTCCACTTGCCCCATCCCTCCTCCAGCATCCCCTTTCTATACATTACCAGCAGCAGCTCTTCCTGTTCATTGATCGGGGCATGGAGCACCGTCGCCCCCTGCAGACGCATCTCCTCCTCTATCTCCGCACCTGTTTTTTTGTTTATCCTGCCTATCCAGTAGTCCAGGCTTTTCGTCCGCAGTTTTGAAAAATCGATATTTCCCAACCGTTCCAGCAGCCGGATCTGCCGCAATTGTTCCGTCTGCAGCGCAAGCCGCGTACGGAGCTTTTCCTTCTCGGTGGTAAGCGCTTCCAATTCCCTTTCCAGCGTTAGTTTTCGCGCCTTTTCCAGCGCTTCCCCTATCTTCATCGGTTGCGGCTGGGCCTTAACCGGCGTTTCACCGGCCAGCGCCCGTTTGATGGCCCGGATCCGTATCAGCTGTTCTGCGACCGCATCGTACTTTTCCAGCGGTTTTCCCTGTCCGAGTCCGGCATATTCCGCGGTGGCAATCTCCACCATGCCCAAATCGTGCAGCGCTGCAATGACCTCCTCCAGTTGGGATTTTGGCAGCAGTAACCGCACCTTTTCCATCTTGACCGGTTTCAACATCTTCTCACGTTTAGGGTGTGTATTCCAGTACCTGCCGGGCCAGTTTCTGAACGGCTTTCTTATCCAGCCTTTTCTGCCGCAGTGCCGCGATGGTTTTTTCCGCCTGGGCCAGCCGGCGCGTGACCTCCTGCTCTATCTGCTGGTGCCCTTCCTTCAGCCTCTGGGACCGCAGCTGGGCCGATTCCTCCGTCATCTGTCTGGCCATTCGCTGGGCTTCCTCCCGTCCTTTCCGTTTTATCTCCTCGGCTTTCTTCCTGCCTTCCTCCACGATCCGGTCGGCCTCTTGTTCGGCGTTCTTTACGTCTTCTACGATGTCCATCACATTTTCACTGTCACTGGCCATATCCTTTCTCCACACCCAATTAGAACGATCTACCCATAGAACGAAAATGTTTATAAACATGTTCAATACAAGAACTATTATCGTATTTACGGGTAGATCTAAATGGGAGCCTACAAATATATTGCCGAAACATTACAACAGCAATACAAAGAGCGGGATGCGTCGTACCGGGCGCGGCTGATCATATGGAACAGACAATCCACGATCACGCCCGTCGAGTACCCCACAAACCTTACCCGTGCGCGTCGTCTCGGCTACCAGGCCAAGCAGGGATATCTAATTGCCCGGGTACGCGTGCAGAAAGGCCGCCGGCGGCGCCGAACGCCTATGGGCGGACGAAAGCCCCGCCACAACTACCGTTTTGTCCAGCCCCAGCTATCCCATCAGGGAATGGCCGAGCAGCGGGCGAACCGCCGCTACAAGAACATGGAAGTGCTCAACTCGTACTGGGTAGGGGAAGACGGAAAGCACCAATACTTTGAAGTAATCTTAGCAGACCGTTCCCATCCGGGCGTACAACACACCGCTATGCACCGTACGGGCCGCTCTTTCCGCGGCCTCACCAGCGCCGGAAAAAAATCCCGCGGTTTCGGCCGGGGTAAACTGGGCCACCGGAGACAACGGGTAAAGGACTGATTTATAAACCCTTTTTTTCATTAAGCCACACATGGTTAAACAAGCAAGGGCGCCCAGGCCCAAGGGAACCGAACACGAACGGCGCACCGCTCTTCTTATTGCGGAAAAGCTGCGCAGACACGGTTTCAAAAATATTCGGGTGAAAGGGCCGATGCTAACCCTGCCGACCCACGACGATAATCTCCATACGCTTCTTAAAGATCGAAGCGAAAACTCTGGACGGATGTTTCTAACGCACTCCTCGAAGGCAGGATACCCAATACTTCCCGATTTTTCGAACTTCAAGTGATGCTGGAAGACCCCCGCTTTGGCGTTCGCCTTCCACCCACCATCCAATTCAGCGTCAATGTAATCAAAGATGCAGCCGTTCCTGTTCACCCGTGGCATTCGAAAGCAGTCTGCCGTATCGATGTATTCGAACTTCCCAATGTCCCCCAAAGCGACAGCGCGGCGCATGGGGCTAAGGGCAGGGCAGAAGAATAAAAACTGTTAAATTCATCAAAGGACAGCTAAAAATTCTTCTTCGCTTAAGCGGGCTTGTTTTAGGATGCTTTTGAGCGTTCCAACTTTAAGCTCTTTATGCATGGGAACTACACATCCCCACCGTTCATTATTTTCGAGCTTTTCCAAAACAACATGGCTTCCTTTTTGTCGGATAGCCCGAAAACCCAGCTTCGAAAGAGCTTTAATAACTCGAAGACCCGGCAGATCTTTTGGCAGTCTTGGCATGTGCAATAACCTCAAAAGTCGTCATCATAGCCTTACCCGTTGTTTCAAGAGGAAATTCTTCCAAATATAACTCAGTCGCCTCTTTCAGGTTCTCAATCGCCCTATCCACGGTTTCCCCTTGGCTTACAGTTCCAACCTCTGGACATTCCGCAACGTAGGTGTTATCCTCCTTGTGCACAACTGCCGTCAAACTAAGCCTTTTTTCCATGCTTTACTTATGTAGGCCAAATATTAAAAACGCATGCTCGGCTTATTCTATGTATGTTCAACATTGTTGTTTTTCCCCCGGAAAAAAACGATTCCCCGGACCACGGATACGAAAAACTCTATGAATACAGCAAAATAAAAAACAAAATAGTGACAGCGAAAAATCTGGGCGAAGCAGCAAATTATAAAAATAAAAAAATTCTCATTGCACTGGAAGATTATGCGTTTGATGAAGGTGCGATAAAAATCATCGCGGAGAAGAAAAAATCCTGCTTTCTGATCGACCTGTCCAAAATAATAAATTCCTACGGTACCCCGCGGGCCATCCGCATGGCCAGGCTCCGCATATTCCTGAAGCTCTGCGTAAAATACGGCGCCTATTATACATTCGTGGATTTTGCCAAAGATGAATTTGAATTGCGTTCCGCCCGCGAACTGATGCATATCTGTTTATTGTTAGGATTAAACTTAGGCCAGGCTAAATTTGCACTGAAGATGCTTCCGCATTATCTTCAATAAGCTTCCTTCCCATCAGCATTCGGTAGGCTTGCAAATAGCGTTTGGAGGTATTTTCTATGACATCCGGCGGCAACGCCGGGGGCGGAGGGGATTTGTTCCATCCCGTTTTTTCCAGATAGTCCCGGACAAACTGCTTATCCAGGCTCACCAGCTTTCCCTTGTCATATTCCTCCTTCAGCCAGTATCTGGAAGAATCCGGAGTAAGCAACTCGTCAATGAGAATAATCCTCCTGCCGTTTTCTCCATTCCCGTTCTCGTAATGCCCAAACTCAAGTTTCGTGTCGGCCAAAACCAATCCGCATTTTTTAGCGTAGTTCTTGGCAAAATGGTACATCTCCAGACTTTTCTCTTTTAGGAAATCATACGTGAAATCACCGACGATTTTACGTGCTTCCTCCTCCATTATATTGCGGTCATGGCCCTTCTTTGCCTTGGTGGAAGGGGTAAATATCGGATGCGGCAGCTCGCTGCCGTCCCCCAGTCCCTTGGGAAGCTCTATCCCGCATACCTTGCCGCTTTCTTTGTATTCCTTCCATGCACTTCCCGTAATGTATCCCCGCACAATGCATTCCAGCGCAATGGGTTTTGCCCGTGAAACGATCATGGCTCTTTTTTGGACATATTCCGGAAGATTGGCCGGAATGGCATCGGTAATGAAATGGTTTTTTACAATATCGCTTGTTTTCAAAAACCAGAAAATAGACAGGCCGTTCAATACCTGCCCCTTGTATGGAATGCCTTCCTTGAATACCACATCGAATGCGCTTAGCCTGTCGGTCGAAACCATCAGCAGGTTGTTATCCAGTTCGTACGTATCGCGTACTTTTCCTTTGGCGAATGCGGGCAATTCCAGACGTGTTTGCGTGATTGCTTCCATTTTTATCTTTTCTTTTTTATTTTTTTGAAAAAACTAATATTCATTAGTGCGTAGAGTAAATATTTAAATGTAACTTTATTTTGCATCTAAAATTTTCAATAATTCTTTCAACATCTCCATACCCAAAATCGGTTTCTCGTATTCTTCCGTATCATCAACTATTCTTGGACAAGCGGTATTTACATAGCAATCAAACGACATAAAATTATTTAGCGTAATCGGCTCAAGTTCGTTGGCCACCAGGATATTTGCTGTCCGTCCTCTTTTTTCCAGCTCCTTTTTCGCCCATTCTGCAGAATGCAAATTAAATTGCCCAACCTTGGTGCTTACCAGGATTCCAAACCGTTTTGCGGTTATGGCCGCAGCCAGCGATCCCCTTCTCCTTTTTTTCAACCGTTCGATCTCCTCGTTCATTTTTTTGACTTCCTTCGTATAGGGATTAAATGCCAATACCGGTTTTTCACTGTCAATGCCCAGGGGATGGAACATGCCATCGCCCACATACACCACCGCATCTATCCTCTCTTCCAGTTTTTTTATAGAAATCGCATCGCAGCCTAAAATCTGCCCCTGCTCGGTAGCCCAGTATCCCGTTTCCGTCAGCGCCTCCACCCCATTTTTCCTGAAAAACTCTTTCATCTGTTTGATCTGGTGGCCGTGCTGCACGGTAGTAACCAGTGCAATTTTTCCGTGGCCGTTCAGCTCCTTCACCACCTTCTCCAACCCATTCACATCTATATCTATATTATAGGGGACGTACTCCACCGGTATCTCCAACCCGCTCTTCACGAATTTATTGTGTCCGAAATGCACGATCTTATCCGCCTTGATCCACCGGGCTTCATCCAGGGCGATATCGCATGCCCCGTAGCATGGCGACGCGGATAAAAACACGGCATGGCCTTCGCTCTCGTATCGCTTGGCAAGCTCCACAGCCTTTTGCTTTAAACCTTCGGGGAACTGAAGCAGTATCCTCATCTTCTTACCTCTGTCGTTAATTAGCAGAGAAAATGGTTAAAAATGAATGCTTCCGCTAGCTATGATATGGAAAACCGCCAATAAAAAACACAAAGTTGTGGAAATCTATTTCTTGCCCATGATTCTGAACATGGTCGTGCCGCATTTGGGGCATTTTCCTTTCATGGCCTTTCTTTCCACACCGCCCTTCCCTTTCATGCTTACTTCTTTTGCATCGGTCATTTCCCGCTTGGCTTTACATTTCACACAATATGCTTCAACCATACCGAACACCTCTTTTTCTTTTCGTTAGCATGATCATTCCTCTTCCCACGCAAATTCCCTGGATTCCCCTGTTTTGCCTGCCGTCAGCCGCGCCAGCCGTTCCAGCATGATCTTCTTCTCCGCGCTGGCCACGATCTTTCGGGTCCGTTCCACCGCATCCGGGTTCACGCTCATGCTCGTGGTACCGTATTCCACGAGCTTCTCGGCAAATTCCGGATACACGCTCGGTGCCTGGCCGCATAGGGAAGTCGTTACGCCATATTTCTTGCAGGTGGTGATCACGTGCTTTAAGGAACGCAGCACTGCTTCGTTCCGCTCATCAAATCCCTTTGCCAGGGTAGCGTTATCCCGATCAATGCCCAGTGTGAGCTGCGTCAGATCGTTCGTCCCGATGCTCACCCCGTCGATGCCTTCTTTGCAAAACTGATCGATCAGCACGACCGTGCTTGGCACTTCCACCATGATCCACAGCTTGAAATCGCGCGTTTGGTAGATTTCCATCTCCCGCAGGATATCCTTGATGGCGCGCATCTCCCCGATCCTCCGTACAAAAGGAATCATCAGCCATAAATTGCGCAGCCCGAACTTTTCCCGTACCTTTTTCAGAGCCCGCAGTTCCATTTTGAAAAGTTCCGGTTCCATGATGTAGCGCGCGGCCCCGCGATAGCCCATCATGGGGTTGGCTTCCTGGGGTTCGTATTTCTCCCCTCCTTCCAGGTTGCGGTATTCGTTCGTCTTGAAATCCGTGGCCCGGTACACCACCGGCCGGGGATAAAATGCCGCTGCAAACCGTCGCAATCCGTCTGCAAGTTTGTTCACGAATTCCTCCTGCTTGCCTTCTTCCAGCATCTTTCTCGGATGCTTGCCAATATCGGCAATCATGAATTCCGCCCGCAGCAATCCTATCCCATCCGCGGGAAGCTTTGCCACCTTCTCGGCCATTTCCACTTCAGCCAGGTTGACATAAATCTTGGTACCGGTTATTGTTTCACTTGCTACGATGCCGCCTTCCTCGTTTTTTTCTTCGGCGACGTCCAGCAATCCTTCGTACACCATTCCATGGCTGCCATCCACCGTCACTTCCATTCCATCTTTGAGCACCTGCGTTGCATTGCCCGTCCCTACAATGCACGGAATGCCCAGTTCCCGTGATACAATGGCCGCATGGGAAGTCATCCCTCCGGTATCCGTGATAATCGCTGCGGCTTTCTTCATACCCGGCACAAAATCCGGCGTGGTCATCTCGGTAACCAGGATTTCTCCGCGTTCCATATCCTTTATCTCTTTGGACGATTTCAGTATGCGCACCTTGCCTGTTCCCGCACCCGGCGATGCGCCCAGACCCTGGACGAGTATTTTTGCATCCGACATATCTTTCTTTTCTTTTGTTTCCGTCATTCCTTTACCTCGTCTTCCCCCTTCCGCCTCTTTCTTCCCCGTAAGCGTAGTAATGGGACGGGATTGTACAATATATAGCTTGCCTTTCTCCATCGCATACTCGATATCCTGCGGAAATCGGTAGTGCTCCTCGATTCTTTTGGCAACCCTGGCCAGTTCCGGGATTTCCGCATCGCTTAGCTTCTGTTTCCCCTGCATCTCGTCCTTGATGTCCACCCGCTGATTCTTGCCGCCCATTTTGATGATCATCCAGCTTTGTTTGGATATCTTCTTATCCACGATCTTCATGCCCTCCTTGTCCACGCGGTAGGTGTCCGGCGTAATCTGTCCGGAAACGACCACCTCCCCCAATCCATAGCCCGCTTCAATGCTCATGAGGTTGGGATCCTGGTAAAGCGGATCCACGGTAAATATTACGCCGGCCTTTTCACTCTGCACCATGACTTGAACGACCGCAGCTAAACCTACTTTCATATGCTCAAAATTATTTTCCGTGCGGTAAAAAATCGCCCGGGGTTCAAACAAAGATGCCCAGCATTCCTTTACCGCCTTAATCACGCCTTCATTTCCATGTACGTTCAGGTAGGTAGACTGCTGCCCCGCAAAACTCGCCGTGGGCAAATCCTCCGCGGTTGCACTCGATCGTACCGCCACGTACGTTTCTTTGCCCATCCGTTCATTCAGTTTTTTGTATGCATCTATGATCTCCCGCTGGATGGCCGGTGGCATCTCTCCTTGCAAAATCAGGTCCTCGATCTCCTTGGACACGTTGTTCAACGCTTCATTGTCGTTCACATCCAGCCCATCCAAGATCGAAGTAATCTTCTCCCTTATCCTGTTATGGTCCAGATGCTTGAAGTAGGCGTCGCTTGTAACGACGAATCCCGGAGGGATGGGAAAACCCGCATTGGCCATCTCGCCTAAATTTGCGCCTTTGCCTCCGGCTTCCGCTAAACTGCTTTTTGTAAGCTCCTCAAACCACATGATATTCTTCACAGTGATGCCTCCCAATTTGCAAAGATGCATTACATAACAAGAGAACTTTTAAAAAGGTTATTTCATTTTTATTTCAAATATTTTATGTATACTTTAAAGAATTTCCCATGCGTTTCCTTCAACCTTTCATATAAAAATCCGTCCAAAACCATACTTCTGCCGTTGTCAAATTTTTCCAGTGCATTGAAATAAGAAATCCTTTGTGTTTTTCTTATTATTAATGGGGGGTAGCCCGCATTTACTAATATGACATTTATCAAAAACCTGCCAACTCTTCCATTACCATCTTCAAAAGGATGAATGCCCTCAAAGCAGCCATGAAGCCATGATGCCAATTGCAATGGATGAACCTGCAATTTCTTTTTTGCATACTGGTTTAGCAGGTGTTTCATCTCTCCAGCTACCTTTTCAGGGAGGGTAGTAACTATCTGCCTGCCTTGGATATAATTAGGGACAGTTTTATAGCCCTTGGGGATTTCCATATCTTTTACAAGCATTGAATGCATTTTGAAAATGTCTTTTTCTCTGATATCAAACTTTTTTCTTAAAATCAGATCAACAACTTCCCGCGAGTTGCGCGTTTCATAGATCTCCCTTAAGCTCTTGCCTTTTATACTTGCATTTTCATGAATAACAATAGCAACATCTTTTAATGTGAGAGAGTTTCCTTCAATGGCATTTGATTCATAAGTAAAATTTACAGTAAATCTGTCAAACAGATCCTTCAGCTGATTTGATGATAATCTAGCCAATATTTTTCTATATTCGATACGCATTCTTTCGATTTTCCTTAATCCATCCTTATCATGAAGTTTAGGGAGTTCATTATACTTTTGTGAATATCCGATAAATGCTTCTGCCTCTTTTTCATCAAAGAATGCTTCTAATTCAGGGCTTTTAGCTTCTGAAGGTTTTTTAACAAGTTTATACAACTTTTTAATCCTGCTATCTGGCAGCCGTATTGACTTAACAGCATAGAGGTAATATCTCCCCCTAATTTTCTTTTTCTTCAAATGGACCATAAATCTTTTACCCCCCACAAATATTTAAATCTTTCGTTTCTGTGGGGGGTAACAAATTATCGAGAGCAGATGAGGCCTCCTCTGGTACAGTCTTTTTTATGTCAATAGGCTATAAGTAGCGCAAATGTCTATATCTATCTTGGATGTAACTAAATCTATGGCTCCAGCTAACCAAAATAGATAAAAATTAGAAATGAGTCCACAATAGACTAGAGTATTGGAAATCCGGCATACGAAGTGTGGTATGGATTATTCCTTTAGTAACCGCAGGCTGAATGCCTCGCTTGCGCTTAGCACGTACACCCCGGTCCTATCAAACGGATCTACTGTCCGCGGACTTTGCTCCCTCGTCTTAAGAATCGCTTCGACCTTAGATGCTTTCAGGTCTTATCGATATGGCGCTTTGCCCATGCTTCATCTCATTATTATAAAATTTAATTTTTGTGAGTTGTCGCATGTGTAGCTGCCCGGCAGTGCTATAATAACAACCGGTAGACCAGAGGCGCCGGATCCTCGTTCCTCTCGTACTCAAGGATCCTTCCTCTCAAGGAGCAACGCTTCCAGGAGATACTACCGTACTGTTTCACGTTATTTCTACTTAGCTCTCGCTGTATAGAAATAATCTCGCGACGTACTGAACCCAGCTCATATTCCCCACGCTCCATCTCCAGCATGGCTGAAGCTGTTGCGCGTGTGTGGGATTTTAATGGATGAGTAATCAGTAATCAGAACTCGAAACTCGAGACTGAAAACTTACAACCCAACCCTTGGTGGCTCCTGCACCACCAGGATATCCCAAGCCGACAGCGATGTACCAAACCGCGGGGTCGATAAGTACGCGTACGATTAATCTAAGAAACGACAGACCAATCGTCGCAGTGTACTCTCACCCGCGACGAGCCTGTTACCTCCAGGGTAGCTTGTCTGACAGCTTGATCCCTCATCAAAGGGGATTCAAGGTTCGTTACACCCGACTTTCGTCTCTGCATCCCATGCTTTTAGGGATACAGTCAGCCAGGCATATGTTGTTAACCCTCTACAGCCGATTTCTGACCGGCCTGAGCCTAGCATTGGGCGCCCTTGTTTCCTTTTCGAGGGCGTACCGCTTGCTGGTCTAGAGGAGTAAGCAAAAGTCCTATAAATATAATCATCATGATCCAAATATGGATGAAAATATTGCTGCCCTTATCGGTTTTCTGATTTCAGATGGTTCAGTTTATTATGATAAAAGCAAACGAACTTATTGTATTCAGTTTACCAATAAAAACAAGCAAATGCTTGAAAAATTCAAATTCTTGGTTTCATATTGCTTCGGAATTCGAAATTTTCACATCAACAAATGCAAAAACGCGTTGTCCGTTCGGTTTTTCTCCAAAAAAGTTGCTAATCAACTTTTTCTTCATTCACCTTCCTTCCGAACTCTTCGTTTTGCAGATGGAAAATACCCAAATGCACAAATTCCTAGCGAAATATTTACTAACCAAAAATTAGCCATCTCTTTTCTCCAAACCTATGCTTCATCAGATGGTTGTATCTATTCTGATAAAAGCCATAAGGCAGTTATAGAGATTGCCTGCGTTCATCCAAAATTGAAACAACAACTTTCTGAGCTTCTTAAAACTCTCCATATTGAGAGCCTAATAACTTCAAAAGGAATCCGAATTAATCGAAAAGCCGAAATTAAAAAATTCGCTTCGAAAATACGTTTCCTTCCTGAAAGCACTGTCGTTCAATCCAGTTCTGCAAATTTTGGGAAAACCAAGAATGATTTGCTGGACTCTTGTTTGTCTTACTCCTAAAAACACCCAGCCAAACTATCCACCTAATGCTGTCCCTTTTCAGGTAAGCAATAGCAAATCTGCTAAGTGGTGTTTCACTTTCGCGTATCTGCAGCCCGAAAGCTGCAGCATGACCGCTCCCACTTACTCTAGGTAACAAACCCGCTACCACAACATCAGGCTATAGTAAAGCTCCATGGAGTCTTCGTTTCCCTCTGGAAGTCCCCGGCATCTTTCGGCCAAAACTTTTTAGTAAAAAATTTTATCAAAAACTAGCTAGCTAAAAAATTTCATTCACCGGGAAGTGAGTTCACCAGGTCCCAGATAGGGACAGTAGGAGAGTCGTTACGCCATTCATGCAAGCCGCCAATTAAGCGGCGAGGTATTACGCTACCTGTCTCCATGAATCGAACGTTCTCGATCCTCATAAGAGGGTCAGAGTTAGGAGTCTTCAGTCCTCGATACAAATTTGCTAAACCGATATAGCTTCTCCGCATGTTTTATTGGAATTTCACTCAAAAATTTCACACAATTTTTCTTACCATAAATTCTAAGATGATAAGTCGGTAATTTTGAGTTCCAATGTTTGTACGGTCCATTCAAGAAGGAGCGAATACCTATGCTTTCAAGAATTGCTTTCGATAATTCGAGAAGATTCTTACCTTTTTCTGATTGAGTTATATCCAAAACCGGAATCTTGGATTTACTCGAAAGGTAGATGCTTCCCTCACTATCAAAAAGGCCAGCTACAAAACTTTTCGAATTCGAAATATCTTCAGATAGTATCCTCTTAAGTTCGATAAAAAGTTTTTTACTTTTCTTCCTTAAGAGAAAGACATCTCGTTTTGTGATACTGCCTTTTTCGCCAATGAGATCATACACGATCTCATTAATCAGATCGAGCCATTCCTTGTTTTTCTGATAAAATTGCATTTCGTTGCGCTTAAAATCTAAATAAGCATCACCGAGTGCACCTCTCAGATAGGCTTCGTTTTCTTTCATGGAATTTCTATCGGCATTGCAGTTTAAATAAATTACGAGGACTGAGATTACCCCCGCTCTTTGCTGGCCCTACTTCCGATTGAACTCGGCTTTCAGGTACCAGTAGTGAGCAGGCGTCAGCCATCATACTCACCCTTTCGGGTCTGCGATGACTTGTGTTTTTGGTAAACAGTCGCTCTCCCCTTGTCACTGCGACCTCCGCTTTCAACAAGCGAAGGCACCCCTTCTTCCTAAGTTACGGGGCTAATTTGCCTAGTTCCCTTACCTGGGTTATCCCGCCACACCTTAGCCTATTCAGCTTGAGCACCTGTATTAGTTCTCGGTACGGATACAGCGAATCGTTCGGCTCTCCTTTTCATGGAAACCTTTTAGCAAGCCCGTTTTGATGAAACTTTTACTAAAAGTTTCTTTCATGGACCCCCGGAATCAATGGAGTTACCCCCTCGGCCTTCAGCTGCTTCTCCTCACAATGAGACTCCGCAGCTCTACTTCCGCAAGACGGCTTGCGCCGCTCCACTTGGACCACTCGGTAGCTTTCTTCCGAAGAACCTTAGCTACCTCGTGTCTATCCAAAGGCGTCAGAGAAACCGCTTGTGTTACCACGCCTATCGCTGTAGTACAGGAATATTAACCTGTTTCCCATTCGGACTTTCGGAGTTACCTAAGTCCTTAGGATCGACTAACCCTCAGCTGACGAACGTTGCTGAGGAAACCTTGCTCTATTCGGTGTCCAGGAACTGAACATGCATGGCCCCTTTCCAATAAAACAAAAGGTACGAGTCCATTTCATGTTTCTCACCTGGATATGCTGCTACTAACACCAAGATATTCGTATCAGGCCGCTCCATTGGATCTTACGACCCAACTTCGGTGCAACCCGATCGCCCCCCTACTCCGTGCGCTTGCGCGCGGGTGAGGTATCGGAGACTGACTTAGTCCCGTGAATCTTCAGAATCTGCGCTCTCGACCGGTCCGCTATTACGCGTTGTTTAAAGGATGGCTGCTTCTAAGCCTACCTTCCGGCTGTTTTTGAGAGGAGACTCCTTTGCGATGCACACTTAGTCAGTACTTAGGGTCCTTAACCTCACGTACGGTCGTTCCCGTAAGGGCTCACAAGCATAGGCTGCATATTATGCATTTACCCCGTGAAACCCGACTGCCCCCTTCCATGGAGATACAGCATTCGGAGTTCGAGAACAGGGCGACTCCTTTCGAAGCCGTTCCCCATAATCGGTGCTCTACCACTGCATCATCCTCCAGGGACGCTGTCCTGAGAGACATTTCGAAGGGAACCCGCTATCGCCACGTTCGAATGGATTTGATTTAGCAGGAGACTCCAAATTCGGGACTCCAAACTTCTATCACCCCTACACCCAACTCACCCAAGCAGAATATTAGCCACGCACCATCCATCGGATGGCTGCGCGTATACTAGCACTGGTTGCGGGCCTCCACTGTTCGTCAGAACAGCTTCGCCCTGGTCAGGTGTAGATCACCATGGCTTCGGGTCTGCTGGGAGTGACTAAACGCGAATTATCACGTCGCCCCTCGCGTGTCAAGCACGCTGCGGGCACTCGCTTTCGCTTCGACTTTCGTCTCGCCACGCCCAATAACTCCTTGGCTCTTGATTCGAGAAGAACGATAGGACACTGGTACTTTCTGTCGATTCTTCCGTTTCCGAAAGTTTCTTCCAGAAAGGTCAACCCTTGCATGCCCTACCATCTTGTCACCATATAATTTCAGGTTCTTTTCACACCGCTCCCGCGGTGCTTTTCAGCATTCGCTCGCGCTACTAATTCGCTATCGGTCTGAAGCCACATATTTAGATTTGGAGGTTGATGCCCCCATCTTCGCACTCCCTATCCGGGGAATGCTACTCTTCACGGATCGTACCTCTCTCCTTCGCCTACGGGACTATCACCCGCTATGGTGCGGCGTTCCAGCCGACTTCGGCTCAGAAAAAGGCTACTCCCCACCACATCTACCGTACATTGCTGCACGGAATTCGGTTTGAACCGCGTTCCATCCTCAAAAAAACCGGCTGTCGCGCGTTTGATCTCTCCGGCGTTCATTCGCTATTACTAGCCGGATCTCAGTTGATTTCTTTTACCACTCCCTACTAAGATGCTTCATTTCGGGAGGTTGCTGCTCCTTACGGAGCACAGCCAGATTCTCGGATCAAAGGCTGCGTGCGCCTACCCGAGACGTTTCGCCGCTTACCGCGTGGCCGTGCGGGCTTCAGCCAAGCCATCCACTATATGGTTTGTAGTCAACATACCACTTCTCCGTCCACACGTCGGAATAAACCGCCGTGTGTGCCAGGAATTCCGTTGTACTCTAGCTATTGCTTCATACTCATTAACATGAATGAATCCATGTTCCCGCTCCCGAGAAGGGAGATCCATCACACTCTCTAATCATTTCTCATCGCGCGCTAAAACGCGGTAATCCATTTAAATGGAAAACCAACTCGCACGCTCTCTTAGAAAGCAGGATTACTATATACGTCCGATGTAGTTTTTAAAGCTTACGGTGACTCCATCCCAACTCATTCTTTCGGAACAAGGAGCGTTCCTGTGGTTCCTTATCTCTTTAATAAGATTGCATCTCAATAGGTGTTATAACAAATAATTTTTAGAGGATAAATATGAACCTTGCTTCCCGTTCCAATGGCAGAGGCCGTATGGTAGCTGCCCCATCGCCGCGGTCTTTTACCTGTGTAGCCGTAAAAGCCGAAAGCGAAGATATACGCAGACAGATCGAGGAGGAGTTGGAAGGTCTGGGGGGCATCCATAGGGAATCTGGCCTGCCTCCCCAATCTTATCCCCGTTTGATCGCGGCCGGCTATCTGGGTTATCAATTGGAAAGGGCCGGATTGCCGGTTTCCTGCGCCGTAAGAAACCAAGTTTGGGAAGGAGCTATCGAAATCATTTCCCCTCTGGACACATTTGCATACGGGCCTGAAAAAACCATACGCTGGTGGCTGGATGATATAGCGGCAGGAACCGAAGTATTCCCGGCATTGTTGGCGGGCGCTCCTTTAGATCAATTAATCTCTGTCCTGAAAGGCGTTACTTCTCTCTGGGCCCCGCCGCACAATTTCAATCCCGCAGGTGTCCGAACCGATCTGGAATTTGCGCTGGAATATCTGCAACAGGGAAAATAATTCGTCCCCTAACGTAGCGCACGAACCAATCTTTTTAAGTGTTCGCCTATAAAGCCATAAAAAATTCTGAGTTGATGAAAATGGTTTTTGAAAACGCCCAGAAACAGTTGGAAAAGGCGAAGAAGCACGTGCGGCTTTCGCAGGAAACCGAGGAAACGCTGCAATACCCGAAGGAAACGTTTAATTTTTCCATTCCGGTACGGATGGATAACGGTAAGCTGCAGGTGTTCCAGGGCTTTCGCGTCCGCTACAACGATGTGCGCGGGCCTACCAAGGGCGGCATCCGCTACCATCCCAACGTCAACATGGATGAGGTGAAGGCACTGGCTTTCTGGATGACGATCAAATGCGCGGTTATTGATATTCCCTACGGCGGCGGAAAAGGCGGCATCATCGTGGATCCGCACAAGCTGTCCGAGGCAGAGGTGGAAAAACTGTCCCGCGGCTGGATGCGGGGCGCGGCCCATATCGTAGGTCCGGACCGGGACATTCCTGCACCCGATGTATATACTACGCCCCAGATCATGGCCTGGATGATGGACGAATACTCCAAAATCGTCGGGAAGCCCAC
>DATDYG010000015.1:0-2436 GCA_035289085.1 Candidatus Bilamarchaeaceae archaeon
TTACTTCCACCCCCGCGCGCTTTGCCACTGCTTCCAGCTCTGTACGAATTCCCTCATCCTTTCCAACCAGCGCCAGTTCAAGTTCCGGGAATTCCTTTTTCACTTCTGCAAATGCTTCAATCAGCATATCTATCCGTTTATACCGGTCAAACCTTCCTATGTATGCGATGGCATTGCTCTTCTGCTTTTTTATCTGAAAAAATACTCCGGAGACCCCATTGGGAATGTACACTATCTTTCTTGCATATGCTTCCTTTTCAATATCCCTTTCCGTGGCTCGGGAGACAATAATTATTTTCTTGGCAATCCGCAAAAATATAGATGCGATAAAAACCTTGTAAAACCATTGAAAAATTCCTTCCACGCCGCGTAATCTGGGATATCCATGCAGGGTGAATACGAATGGTTTCCCTTTCAGCCATGCAACCAGTGCCGTCCAGTATGGCATTGTGGAGCCATATCCATGGGATGCAAACACGTCTGCGCGTTCGCGTAATAAAGATAAAACCAAACCGGGTGAAAGATTTACCGAAGAAAAGAAAGGCAGGTTCAGCGCCCAATGATATTTAACTGTTACTCCATCTATCTCCCCCTTTCCTTTTCCTGTGGTGTGTACGATTACTTCGTGCCCTTGTTTGACCAGTTCTTTGCTTAAATGGTAAACATGCTGTTCAATGCCGCCGATTGCCGGATAAAACGAATGGACGACCTGAACGATCCTCATGCCTTTCGGACCTCCTTTAATATCGGTGCAAGTTTCCTCGAAATGCTGCGAACACTAAATTGTTCTGCCATGGCCTCGGCACCCCGTTCCAATCGTGCATACCGGTGCTTATCGGAATATAATTTCTCCAAGGCTCCTGCCAGTGGCATCATCTTGTCGGCCGGAACCAATATACCGTTTTTCCCATGTACGATCTGCTCGTTGAGTCCTGGCAAGTCCGATGCCACGATCGGCCGGTGCAGCGCGAGTGCCGCGGCAACGACGCCAGAAGGTGTTGGTTCCGTATATGGTAGACATACTACCCACGCATGCCGGATGAGCGAAGCAAACTCGCTGTCACTCAGCCATTTGTCCTTGAACCGATACCGCCCGCCGCGTATTTTGCTCGGTCGTTCCTGTTTCCCGGCTACCACCAGTTTTAACGGCACCTTCCTTCGGATGTGCTCAAATGCCTGTTGCATGATATCAAATCCCTTGTATTTTTCCCCTACCCTTCCGATAAACAGAATGTATTCGCCTTGCACCATCCGCCCTTTTCCCAACTGGGAATAATATTCAAACACCGGATGCGGCAGCAAAAAAGTTTTCTTTTTGGGGAATCGTTTTTTCATCCATTTCTGGTAATGCCGGGAAAGCGTAATCACGTAATCGCTGGAGGTGATGGCTTGCTCCTGCCACCTGTTTTCCAATACCGTCCGCGTCCTTCCGCCTCGGGAGGTCACGCCATGCAACGTATATATCTTTTTTACGTTAGGAAAAAGCTTGAATAGAAATGGAATGTACGGATTGAACATGGGAACGTAGATAATCTCCGGATCGAATTTTTCAATCGCACGTTTTAACTTGGCCAACCGGAACGGGATCTTCACAAAATCCAACACGCCCTTATCAAACGTGCCGAATTCCTGAATATCAAACCACTCTTTTTTGAACATCCTCAAATTCTCCATGTTTCCCTGCAAAAAAAGCCGTTGCTTCACTCCGATGATGCGTTGGATGGCCCGGGCTAGGTAAAAGGTATAGAGATTTCCACCTCCCCTTCTTCCAAGATATATGGTGGCAATACGCATATGCATAATGAAAACAATATGCATTTTATACCTGGCGGTAGGGTCAGACATCGGCGTGCATGTCCTGGATATGGCCGCTTCCGCCACAGCCGTCTTCCAGGTCCCAGACTTCCGCTATTTGCTCCGCGTTAAAATCATATTCCACGATCAAATATTTTGCCAGCCCTTCAAATGCATACCATCGCCAGCACTTGCAACAACACGGTCCGCCTTCATGCGATAGCCGCACGGCCTCCTCATACGTGGCCTGTTGCTCCGGATTTAGCCTTATGCTCTGCCCATATTCCAGCAATTCCCTTGCCTGGGAAACCGGTATATCATAAGGGTCTTTCGGAATTTCCTGTATGTACGCATATTCCTCCAATCCCTCTATCTGCTCCCTATACCGGTGCAAATCCATCGGAGAACAGCAGGATCCCTGCAGCCTTGCTCCTTCATCCATATCATCAATAAAATCCGGACCCCGACAGGCATTCGTGTTGGCATTGCTTAGGTAGGCAAACCCTTCCTCCAAATTCTCCTCGATGTGTTGCTCTTGCTGGTTTGAAAGAACCCAAAACCCCCCCACTGCAAAAAGTACCAGAATCGCAATCGCAGAATAAAAAACAGATTTTTTGATCCTAATCTCCATGCTTTTATATG
>DATDYG010000016.1:0-3824 GCA_035289085.1 Candidatus Bilamarchaeaceae archaeon
CAGCCGCGCTGTTCTGGAACCCGGACAGGCAGAAGAAAGCAATGCCGCAGATGGCGCCGCTGGACATGCAGAAGATGGAAGAATGATTATCTTTCCGGGGCGTTTGGGACCGGGGCTTTCGGATTTCGACCGGCCTAGGTATATGCCGCCGGAGGGATATTCCCTGATCACAGTAGACGACCTGCATGATGAAAAGGAGCTGGAGAAGCTGTCTATGGATATAGAAGGTTCAGAGAATGAATTACGAGCGCTTGAATTACAAGGCACGGATTTTGTGGCGGACATATTGGCACAGTTAGGGAGGCTGGCGTGGCTATATGGAAAGGCACGGGAAGTCTCCGCATTTTTAGGGAAGCAGGAATTATCTGATGAGGCAGAGCGGCGGAGGATGGCAACGATAAAGGAGGCTGAAAGGATTATCGATGCTATTGACTGGAAAGGCAAAGGGCAGTTGGTGCTGGATGATCTGGTTATGCTAATGGCACCATGGGAACCGATGTTCCTGGGGCCCAAGGGAGAGGAGGTCGTATTCCGGATAGCGGAGGAGGTATTGTTTACTTCTGATGTATTGGAAAGGGAGGTATGGGCGGCACTGGTTCTTGCACCGTCTACCCGTGCAAGGGCAGCAGCCATGCTGGCCGAGAAGGATAAGGTGTTACAGCAATGGATAATATATATGCTACGCAAACAGGGGATAAATGATCTGGAAGGAGAGGAAGAATTTTGCCGGGCGTACAGGGCAGACAGCCATGTGAATGGATGGTATGAGAGGCGCCTCCGTAACGGCGGGATAGAAGGGTTTGTTGGACAGCTTTCAGAGTTTGTGCAGCAGGAAACAGCAAGGCACGGATTAGATAAGGAATGGCGGTTTGCGCTTGCGAAGGAGTACGTGACAAAATTCACGGTTAGATTGCTCAGAATGCGGGGTACCGCAAGAAACCCCAGACAGCCGCCTCCGATTGTAGTGCCTTAGCACCCCTTAGAGTTTCACTTCCACCCAGTCGCCTTCTTTCTTGCGGAGTTTTTTCTTGAGGGAAACGGGTGCGATCAATTCTGCAATGCCCGGGCCATGATGGGTACGGACCGGCCGGAGCAGCGCACCCGGGATTCCTTCGATGTTGCAGGGATAGGCATGCAACCCGCCAAAGCTGCGATTTTTCCATTCAAAACCAGGGATAAAGATGCCAGATTCTTTGGATGGAAGAGCAGGGTTTCCGTTTAGCTTAAGATTCAGTGTCCCGGGGAAGGGTTCAAAGCCCAGCGCCTCTTTCAGCGGCTTGCGGTAACCGGGCAGGGAAAGATAATAGGCCCCTTCCCGCAAACCCGCCACGATCTTTCCCTTCAGAATGGCAGCCCCTTCGAAAACCGATTTCAGATCATGGTAGAGGTGCCGCAGATCTTCCATCGCTATGCCCGTCAGGCGAATGCCCTTTTCGCTGCGCTCGATCTTCCCCTCTTTTTCCAGTTCGATAAGGCAGCGCGAGGCGTTTTGCTGGGACATGGAAAGGCGTTTGCCCAATTGCGTAGTTGAAAGACGGACGGGCTGCTGGGCCGCGCCCTCTTTAAACAGGAAGAGCAGGATCTTGTTCATGGTTTCCCTCCGGCATAGGCCGCAACAGCCAATAGGATAAACAGGCTGAGGCATTCCGGCAGCTGCTGCATCGGCGGCGGAACTTCCTCTTTTCGCTCTACCACGAAATCGCTCTGCAGGGTAAAATCGTTTGCCCGCGCAACAAAGGGCAGCCGGTAGATAAAACCGCTGTCAAAGGGGGCACGGGGAGAATAACGGAACGTTTTTTCCTCGTTGGGTGACAGCAGCAGTACGCGTTCCACACTGTCCCCGTAGCGGTTGGGCAACACCAGCGAATATGCGACGTATCGGTAGTCCGGGCGCTGGTTGGTGATATGAATGGAGATATCGCCGTTGCTTCGATTGGATACGTAAAATACAGACAGGGGGGAAGGTGTTTGGGGCCGGGAAACATGCGTAAGGATCCGTTCGTCGGTGGAAAACGTAACCGGCTGGTTCGCAATGACGCTGTCGTATACCGATGCCTGGTCTTCCCCATAATACATGGCCAGATGGGTGTTGTCTACAACGCCTACCTGGTTGAACGTAGCATCCGCATCCATCCAGCCATACCCTGGAAGCTCCACCTGCACCCAGGCATGGGGCTGCCACTGATCGGCCAGGACATAGCCGGATACGTAGCGGGTGTTCAATCCGATGGAACGGAACAGCGATATAAGGAGATGGGAATATTCCACGCAGACGCCGCGGCGGTTATGGAAAACTGTTTGGGCATTCTCGGTCTTCCCCCAATACCGGATATCGTATTCCACGGTGGAATGCACCCACTCCACCAGATACGCAACCGTTCGGAGCGTAGATTCCGGATCAACCAGTTCTTCGGCCTGTTGTTGCATGGCAGTATCGTATGCCGTAAGGGGGGTGGCCGGGACAGGATGCGGCTCAAACGGCGGATCGTTCTCCAGGACAGTGGCCCGCTCGATGCGGACGCGAAGCTTAACCCTTACTTCTTCCCGTGGCTGGGCAAGAAGATGGGTATAGTTTAAACGAAGGACGCCGTCGGGGAGCATGGTAACACGGGCTCCCGGAGGCATTTCTAGCACGGCAACCTGCTGGCTGGAATCGTTGACGGCCAATGTACCGTCCAATCTATACGCCGTTCCAGGAGAGCCCTCCACTATCCAGGTGCGCTGGAATATCATTTCCGCCGGACCGAATTCATTGGCGGCCCAGAATACGGACAATATCAGGAGCAGGGATAACCAGGATCTCATATACGCCTCCGCAATGCACGCATATGTTTAACGCGTTTTTCAATAAGGGCAGCGGTACCGATGTCTTTCCGGTGGAACAGAGGGCCTTGTACGGCCTGGCAGCCCTGTTCGGCCTTTTGCTGGGCCTCCTCCAGCGTTCCTTCCCCCAGCAACGCCATGGATCGCGAGGAAGTGCAGTATATCGTGTGATCGTTTTCATACACCGATGCATAGTAGCCCCGTACCCCAAGCTCCTGAAGGCGGTTCTCGTCCACCTGTAGTGGTTGGTCTTTTACCGGATGTTCCGGGTATCCGTTTGGGACCAGGTATTTTACGACGGTGCTTTCGGTGCGGAACCGGCGCGGACGAAGGCGGCCTTCGGCCATCTGGGCAAAGGTTTCGCTCAGGGAGTCTTCCAGCAGCGCGAGCACGTTGATGGCCTCCGGATCGCCAAAGCGGGCATTGAACTCTATTACACGCACGCCGTCGGCAACGGCCATGAACTGCCCGTAGAGAACACCCCGGAAAGGCGCTCCCTCCTTGGCCAGTGCAGTGACGGTTGCCCCAAGGATGCGGGTGGCCTCCTCCAGATCCGAGGACACCAGAAAAGGCAGATTTTTGCCGGTGGAATAGGAGCCCATGCCACCGGTGTTGCCACCGGTGTCGCCGATGCCGACACGTTTATGGTCCTGTACCGGCGGCATCACTGTGATATGCGCTCCGTCGGAAAAGGCCTGCAATGTGAATTCCTCCCCTTCCAGTTTTTCTTCGACCAGCACCACCCCGTCTTTTTTCATCCAGGTCTGCGCATAGGAGAATGCATCGCGCAGTGCGGGAAGGTGTTCCCCGCTTACCTTTACCCCCTTGCCACCGGTCAGGCCCACGGGCTTGACGACCACCTCCTTAAAATCCTGCAACGCCTCGCGGATCTGGGCATCGGTGCGGGCCACCACATGGCGTACCTGCCCGGGGATGTTGTATTTTAGGAGCAGGCGCCGCATAAACGTCTTGTCCCATTCGATACGGGCGGCGTTTTTAAG
>DATDYG010000017.1:0-9404 GCA_035289085.1 Candidatus Bilamarchaeaceae archaeon
TAGAAGAGAAGGGCAGCACCTATGGCAATAGCGGCAAAAAGCAGGTAATCGCTTCCGGTAAACAGTAAGAGATAATATATGATGGCTGCGACAAGAAGTGTCCAACCGGTTCGCTCGCTGTTTTTCACCCACACCATCAAACCCCCGGCCGCGGCCATGACAACAGGAACGATTGCCAGCGGAAATGCGATGGCCGCGCCTACGAGAGAGGCTGCGAACCATGCGAGCGGCTTCCATTGTTTTGCCTGTGCATATGCCCAGATGCCCAGCGTGCCCAGCGGCAGGAGCAGGCCGATACCGCGGATAGAGGAAAGGAATTCGAATGAGGGAGATAAAAGATAGGCGCCGGCCGCGGCAGGAAGAAGGGCCGCTGCCCGCAGTGGACCGGAAAGGCGATAACCGAGGGATACGGCAGCCAGAAGCAGGACCGTGCTGAATGCACTATATGGAGAAACCAGCACCAAGGCATCGCTCAGGTGATAGGGTGCAAGGATGAAGAGCAATGCCACCGACCAGCCGATCGAAGTATCCGCGGGAAACAGGCGGTAGATCAGCAGGGCCCCTGCAATCACGGAAAGCACGGCAAGCGGTTGCAGGACATGCGCCGGGATCGCCCCCAGCAGCGGGTCGCCCAGCAATGCACCGTAAGCGGCGTCCGGCAAGCCCTGCCCCAGCAATATAGATAGGGCAATGGGAAGCAGAATGAGCGAAATTTCCTGGAGCCTATTTTCCATGGCGGATCCTCTTCAATGCGTTCTCTGCGGCGGGGAAGGTGTATTCGCCTTTGGCAGACAACGCCTCGACGACCTGGTCGATCTCGTTTCCTTTTGCCCCGGCCATCACGGCCAAGTTTTTCGCATGCAGCTTCATATGCCCGGCCTGGATGCCGGTGGTGGTAAGCGCATACAATGCCGCAAAATTATTCGCCAGGCCTACGCAGGCCATGTGCATGGCCAGTTCCTGCGCGGTTTTCACCCCTGCGATTTTCAGTGCGATTTTGGCCGTTGGCGACGTATTGACCGCGCCACCCACGGTTGCAACCGCTAGCGGCAACTCTATTTTTCCAACCAAATCACCTTTTTGGGTTTTTTTATAATGGGTGAGCGGATGGTAGCCGTCCAGCGAGGCATAGGCGTGTGCACCGGCTTCCACGGCCCGCCAGTCGTTGCCCGTCGCCAATGCCACGGCATCGATGCCGTTCATAATTCCTTTATTATGCGTGGCGCATCGGTAAGGATCAATCCTTGCCATCTCATAACCGTCCAAGATTGCCTCTATCGCTTCGCTTCCTATTTCTTCTTTTTTCCATGTTGCTTGCGCATATGCCTTTCTTTCCGTGGCGAGGTTGCTGATGATGCGCAGGCGCATAGTGCCGCCGGCTTTTTCCACCAGGAAAGGCGCCAGTTTTTCTGCTATGGTGTTGATGCTGTTCGCGCCCATCGCATCGCGCACATCAACAAATAACTCAGCGATAACAATTTTTCCTCTCTGACTCTCCAATCCGCGGAATTTCAATTCCTTTAATCCTCCGCCGAACGGCTCCAGGGGTGCACCGTATTTTTTCGCTTCTTTGAACAATGCATTGTGGTGCTTCTTCAATTCATCCAATGCATTTTCCTTGGTGCCCATCAGCTGGATCTGGCCCCGCATGACCGGCGCATCCGCGCGGGCACTGAACCCCTCCGGCAGGCAGAGCTTCGCGGCCTTGCCGGCTGCGGCAACGACCGAAGGCTCCTCGATGGCCATGGGAATTATCGCATCCTTGCCGTTGATTTTGAAATGCGTTGCGATACCCAACGGGAAATGGATGGCACCGATGACGTTCTCAATCATCCTATCTGCCCGCGGCAGATCCAGTGCACCGCTGTTTTTAAGCAGGGCGATTTCCTCGTCGCTAAGCTGGACGTGCTGCTGGAGGATGCGTAGACGTTCCTCTATGGTACGTTTATAAAATCCGGAGAGATCCATGGGACTTACCTGTAATGGGATTCCAGTTTTTCCAGCGCTTCCTCCATGTTGGCAAAGGCATGCTGAAACTGTTTTTCATAATATTCTTTAATAACCGCCCGCAGCGGCTTTCCCTCCTCTTCGCTGAAATAGTACCTTCCTTTTTTGCGGTGCAGCAACCCCCGGTTCTTGAGGTTCAGGAGATGGTAGTACACCGCTTTCGGATTAGGTTTTTTGCCGGTAAGCTCCTCCATTTTTTCCAGTATCTGGACGGTGGTCGGATTTTGCTTGGCGCAGTGAAAGTAAAACAACGCCTCCAGCACATCGAGCAGGAGCTTGCGCGACTCCCTGGACGCCATGAGCCCTAGCCCCAGCGCGATCCAGCGGACCAGCGCCTTGCGTGCCAGCTTGGTTTCTTCCGGCAGCGCCATATCGCGGAGCGTAAGCTCGGAACGAATAAGCTTGCCCTCAGGAATCATGGAGAATTCTCCATGTAAACAAATTAAAACATTGACCCTTGTAGTAATAGGATATGGTGACCCTGCATTTGCGTACCCATCCGCCTGTTCTTTTCGCCTATACGCCCAATTCGGCGGATCTGATCATAAAGATCGAGAATACGGGAGGCGGATTGTGCTGGATGGAGGCGGACGTCGTTCTGCCGGAACGGCTGTCGCTGAGCCCCGATAACCGATTGCAAAAAGGGCGGATACGGCTGGGCATTGTCGACCGGGACCAGAGTTTCGAGAAGAATGTGCGCATCTATGCAAATAATTATACCAAGCCCCAGATGTACCGCTGCAAGGCGGTGGTATATACTTATTCGCGCGACGGCGTGATTGATAAACGAATGGAAAAACCCGTGGATATCCGTTGCGAGCTGAAAAAGGCGCCGGTGCTATAGGATTACGAGCAGGTACCCACCAGGGGAATGCTGCCGCTCTGGGTCTGGGGAAGCGAACCCGTTGGAACGTAGCGGATCTGGATATCCTCCAGGCTGTAGCTGTTGCCCGCGTCTCCGCAATTGGCGGACAGGGAGACGTTGATGACCGCCCGCTGTCCGGGGTTAAACGTGCGATCAATGGTGTGACTGGTTCCTTCTACGGATATCGTTTGCAGATCCACGGTTACCGGCAGGCTGCTCTGGACATCCAGCTCGAGCATGCTTCCCTGGTATTTATGGGCGGTGATGGAAAACGGACTGGCCACCGACCAATACGCCCGGCTTTGCTGCTGGTTGACCGATCCGCCGGTAAGAATGGTATCGCGCAACAACGCAATGGCAGCGATGGCGATTACCAGCACCACGGCAAGAATAAGCATGTACTCGCTGGATACCTGTCCTTTCTCCATATTTTTCTCTCGTCTATTTAGTTTATATGTGTTGTGATTATCTAGAAAAATTTGATATGCCGGTCGAGCAGCAGATGGGAGGCATAGCCGATAAATCCGGCCAGCGCAATGATCGCACCGGCAATGAGATAGAGTATCCCGCCATACAGGAAAGTGAACAGCAGGCTGTGTGTGATGCCGCGGTGCTTGGGCTTGAGATAGGTGAAGAAAATGGCATAAACACCTACCAGCGCGGCGGTGAGGATCAGGATGGAGATGAGCTTTTCGGTGGAAAAGAAGCATTCCAGCGTGGAGCAGGTATGGGAAGATACCGCGGCCAGTGCGGCAAACGGCACCAGGCGGTTGAGCACAGCCCTTCCTTTGCTCATTTCATGGTCGAGATCGGGTAATAACGCACTGACACCGGCCAGAAAAGCCAGGCCCAGCGCACCGAGCATGGACTGGGGCCAGAGGAAACCGAATACGATTAACGTAAGCGTAAAGGCTACAAGCGCATGGGTTCGCCAATCCATTGGAAAATCACCTGGATTTTTCAATATTTGAACAGGTCGCTGTTCAATGTATACAGGCCATTCGTAGTTTGGATTTAAATTTTTAATGTCAGGGATGCAACCGTGTCCGGTCCCTGGGAAACAGCATCGCCTCGCGGATGTTTGGAAGATTGCACACTTTCATCGTTAATCTTTCCAAACCGATGCTCCAGCCTGCGTGTGGCGGGGCGCCTAAACGGAATGCATTTAAGTAAAATTCGAAGCTGTAGGGATCCAGGCCGCGTTTTTTCAACTGTTTTTCCAGGATGTCTACCTGGTGGATACGCTGGGCGCCGCTGGCGATTTCCAATCCGCGGTATACTAAATCAAATGCATGGCAGATTTCTTCGTTTTTGCTGTCCGGCATGGAATAGAATGCGCGAACGGCCGTGGGCCAGTCGTAAATGAAAAACAATTCTTCACCAACTATCTCGGCCAGTTTTTTCTCCGCTTCCTTGGAAAAATCCTCTCCCCATTCCATGGGAAATCCTTTTTCCTTCAATTGATCAACCAATTCGCTGTAAGTATATTGCGGTATTTTCTTTGGCAGGCTGATCTCCGCATCCAAAATTTTCAATTCTTCCCCCCTCTCTTCCTTTGTTTTCTTCAGCATGTGGAGAACCGTATCGCCCAAAATCTCCATTACATCAAAATGGTTTGCAAAGCCCATCTCCACATCCATCTGGATGATTTCGTTGAGGTGGGAAGTCGTATTGTGCTTTTCCGCACGGAAGACCGGAACCGTCATGAAAACCTGGTCCAGCCCGCCGATGACGCAGAGTTGCTTATAGAGCTGCGGGGACTGGACGAGGAATGCCTGGTTTTCGAAGTATTGCAATGGAAAAACGTCCGTCCCGCCTTCGGTTGCCGCACCAGTGATGCAGGTCGGATGAATTTCGACGAACTGTTTCGATAGCAGCACCTGACGGAACGCGTTGGCCAGCGTGGACTTGATGGAAAAGATGCTTTGGATTTTTTTTCGCCGGAGGTCGAGGTAGCGGTGGTCGAGCCGCACCTCCACTTCTGCGGGCACCATATCGCTCGGGTCTACCGGCAGCTTTTTTTCCACGGTGGCCAATACCTCTATTTTCTCGGGTATTAGTTCCACCCCGTCGGGCGCGATTTTGTTATGGGCGATTTCTCCGGTGATGGCCAGCACTTCCTCACGATGGAAGTTGAGCGCCAGCAGCTGTTCGGGCACCTTTCCCTTCTTGATGGTGATCTGTAAAAGGCCGGTGCGATCCCTTAAAAGAAGGAATTTCAACTTACCCAAATCGCGGACCTCGTGCACCCATCCGGCGACGTGGACGGTGCCCTTGGACTGTTTGGCCTGCACGATGTAGACTCGCCCATTCTTTTTTTCCATGGTTTTCAAAAAGAGTGGAAGATATTTTAAACCGAATTATTTGGAGAAGTCGATGCGCCCTTCTCCAAGGTAGCGGGCTGCAATGTGTTTATTGCCTATTACAAGAACGATGTCGTACGGTCCAGCTCCGGTGTAGGCTTCCAGTGATATCCTATCCGGCGGGCCATGGTTACCCACCCGAGTGGCATACAGTTCCCATTCCTCTGCGGAAAGCATGTATAGCCATCCCTTATCTGTCAGCATATAAACGGTTTCACGTGTGCCAAGCGCCATTTTAGGAGTTCCGTCTCCGGAGGGAAGTTCATACGTAACCCCGGCCACATCTTCCCCTAACCCCGATACTGATGGATCAGTTTTGTGTAGGCGTATTTCGTTTCCATCCGTGGCGATCCGCCAATGGCCATCCGTATGGGTAAAGGCAAGTGGGGATGTACTCTCTGTTAAAGTGGGTTGTTTGGAAAATTGTTGGGAACTTGTGGATTTACATCCTGCCACTGCGGCTGTTACAGCCAATGCCAGAAATAACCTTCCCCGTACCATAAAATAACCACTAGATGTACTTTATGGCCACAGGTTTATAAACCCCGCTACAAGCGTTTATGGGTTATTTTTGTTACTTTGGTATCATTACTCGCAATCAGTTTGGCTGTGCTAGCAAGCTGCTCCCGCCCCTCTGCATTACCTCTGATTATACCGGGTATGCGTATATCGAATTCTCCTCTTCCGATCAAGTTTCTCCGCTGGAATGCCCAAACAGTTCCTTCGTATCGTCTTTTCTCTGTTTTCTGCTTAGGGGTAAGTGCTCCTTTTTCAGCTGTGAGCTTTGCAAGGTTTCTCTGCGCTCGTTTATAGTTTAAAAGCGCGGCCAGATGTCCGGGTTCTCCCGTCACCTTTATCGTGACTTTACGCCCAGCGCTAGAACGCGCAGTAAGGATAACACCGGTAATCGTTCCTCTCTTTTGGACTTGGGCGGGCCTTGGACGGATTTCCGCCATATGCGGGCGTTCTCTTGGAACACGCCCCCTTATTACAATAGGTTCAGGCAGAGGAAACCCCCTTTCAAGCCCGTCTAGGCCTACGGACGCGAACTTGTAACTGGTCCGTGCATCGTCATGGAGCCTGTCAATATATCCGCCAACCATTTCCGATCCTTCAAGCTGGTGTCTGATTATGTTTGTGATCCTGAGGCTTATGGCAAGCTCCCCCCGTATCCCTGTCGGATTCTGGTTGCGTGCAATTCTGTCAAATGCAGCCAACGCCTCCTGCCTTTCAGCGGCAGGCAGCCTGTCCAATAGGTCCTGTGCCCGGCTTACATTTTGTTGTTCTACTACAACCACAAACAGGATGCTTCCCCGTGCGATGGCAGCAACCTCCCGGCCTTCCGGGCCGCGGCCCATAGCTTTGGCCTGTTGGGAGGTTATGTTTTGAGCAGCAAGATCTATTGCAGGACCTACCGCAAAACGCGTATTAATTCCAAACCGGTCCAACGCGTGCATCAAAGAGATTTCTGCAGCACGGACTTTTTGTTCTGCCATGGGATCTGCAAATTGTTTAGCCATATAATAATTTGAATAATATAACATATTTAAATCTTCGTTCCTTCTGTTTATTTATGGAATTCACCAAAAAAGATCCTTACATCAAGCAGATCGGATTGTACATGGAAAACGGGCAGAGCGAGCGGGCGTATGCGCTGGCCCAGGACTTCGCGGATAAGTTCAAACAGGAGCTGGCTGCGCATTTTCTGCTGGCAAAAACGGCGTTCCGGCTGAAAAAATTCAGCGAGGCAGTGGCCGCGGCACGTACTGCATTTAACCTGGCAACGAGCAAACAGGATATGGTCACCTGCGCGGTGGTGTTGAGCGCGAGTTATTACGTGCAGGGAGAGATAGACGAAGCCTACAAGGTATTGCATAAGGTAGGCGGTGAAGGCGACAGCGATGTGGAAAAATTGATGTTCATCTATGCTTCCTCGGTGAAGGAAGCGGCGGAGGCCACGCAGCATCTGGATCGCTTATACCAAATCAATCCCCGCCTGGCCGACCGGTTCATCCAGCGGTTTTTTTAGATTGTTTTATCGCTTGACCGGTTTTGGAGTTTTTCCATTAGGCGTTTCTGGTTTTGGTACTGGACGTTTTGAGAAGGCGGGCGCGTCAACAAGTTCTCCCGTTATTCTCATTTTCTCAACAGCTCGCCGAAACCCCTCTTCAGCAGGTATTCTTATGCTATCGGGCAATCGTGGGTCTATATATAAGCGCGGAACTCTTCCTGTTGATCCCTCTGTTCCTTTTGGTGCTAAAATTTCAGCCAGTTCGCTTTCTCGCTGCATGTGTTCCCTAGTCCCTCGTAGTTCTTCGACTAGGGCCACTGTTCTGTCCAAAAACCCATTCTTACCACCAAGCCTCTCGTGAGATCGGGCTACTTGAATTATGTAGGTAGTCATAGCCTCAAATCCTTTGTTATCAGCAAGTTCAAATTTGCCAAGCGTCATTTCGGCCAGCGCTATAAATCCTTCCTCTGCAGCTGCATTTACACAAGGCGAAGCATACAGAAAATGCGTCCCTAGCCGGTATAGATTATGTAATTCGACAGAATGCGGCACGTGGCCGTCATCCACGGGCTTCTGAAGCACGAGATTTAATATCTCACGTATCAATACCACGTCAAGGATAGCCGCGGGAATTCTCTGTGTTATCTGTGCAAAACGGGGATTGGTAAATACGGAGTCAATAATTGTAGTCTCTTCAGCACAGCATTTTACAACATCAAATGCCGCCTCTATCACTTCCTCCATGCTTCCATCTCTGCTTGCTCTCCCGGCCCTAAAGAACGCTTGATCCAATATCCTTCCGCTATCGGCTTTGCTAATATCCTCTAGGCCAAGTTCATCAAGACCACGTGCAATCCTGTGCAATAGTTCTACGATTTCCTCTCTAGATCTAATACAAATACGCTCTTCTGCGGCTCGCAACATTCTCCTAAGATGGGCTAACGATCCGTCTTCGTCATCCATACCATCTGTTTCATCATCCATTTTTATCACCAACTACAACTGCTCAATCAACATATTTATTACTTTTACTTAAAAAACGCAAGAAAACCGAAAAATATATAAATTATTCAGGATAATTAATAAAAGTGGAAAAATGAATTGTCGGCAGGTCCAAAAAATCCAGTGACTTATGGCCACTAGCTCTCAAAATTCCTGTGGGAATTTCAAGATGCCGACAAATATCTCGAAATACACGTGGTGATTTCTCGATGATAAAATTGGACAAAAAGGATAAGGAACTGCTTACTTTACTATATCTTAATTCAAGAATGAGCTTTACGCAGCTTGGCAAGAAGTTAAAGCTAAGCAGTAGTGCTGTTGAAAGAAGAATGAGGGGATTAAAAGAAGCGGGCATAATATCGCTTTTATTTGCCGATGTTAATCTGGCAAAGCTTGGATTCAAGGCATATAGGATTTATCTGAAATTCGATGTTTTTGATGAGAAGACTGAAAAAGAAGTGCTTGCATTGTTTGAATCTTATCCGCGCACATTATGGGGCGTTGTTTGTGAAGGAGCATATGATGTATTATGGAGATTGGTTGCAAGGAATGAAATCGAAGTTGAAGATGCAGTAAATTTAATGACTGAAAAGTTTGGAAGGAAAATAGTTGAGAAAACTGTTGCTACTACTACTTACCAGACTTATCTTTCATGGAATCGTGCTTTTGAAGGTGAAAGGCATCCTGAATTTCCGCTTGAAAGAGTGACGCAAATTGAAAAATTAGATGATATTGACATGAAAATACTTGCTTCGTTCTATAATGATGCTAGGGCAACAACTGTTGATATTGCCAAATTTGTTGGATTAACTCCAGATGCAGTTAATTATAGGATAAAACGCTTAACAAAGAATGGATTTATACTTGGATATACTGCTTGGTACGATGCTAAAAAACTTGGTTTAGAATATTATAAGATTTTGATAGGCTTCAGGGCAATGACGCAGGAAAAGGAAAAGAAATTTCTAGATTTCTGCCTTGAGCATAACAATGTTGTTTTCCTGAACAAATGTATAGGCAGCTGGGATATTGAAGTGGATATAATTGTGGAAAATACCGGCGAACTGCATAAATTTATCACGGAAATAAAAACAAAATTCGGCCATATAATCGGGAATCATAAATACATTTCAGCAATCGAGGAAAGAATGCTGAA
>DATDYG010000018.1:0-2334 GCA_035289085.1 Candidatus Bilamarchaeaceae archaeon
GTAACAAACGGGCTTTTCGTATCGAATGGGATTGTATTTTTATTTACGATTATTCCAGCCTCCTCCAATGCCGCCTGCGCTTCTTTTCCTGTGATGTTCAACGAGGTTAAATCCACAAGAAGCAGGTGCGTTTCCGTGCCGCCGGCAACGAGCCGAAGGCCTTGCGCCATCAACTCATTGGCCATCGCTTTGGCATTTTTAACAATCTGCCGGGCGTATTGCTTAAACGAAGGCTGCATCGCTTCCTGGAAACATACGGCTTTCGCTGCGATCAGGTTTTCCAGCGGGCCGCCCTGCAATCCGGGGAATACCGCCTTATCCACCGGTTTGGCAAGATCGGCCTTGCATGCCATAAAGGCGCTGCGCGGGCCGCGCAATGTTTTATGCGTCGTGCTGGTAACCACATCCGCATGCGGCAGCGGATGGTTGTGGACACCACCAACAACTAAACCAGCGAAGTGGCTAATATCTGCAAGCAGGTACGCATCGCAGCTATCGCAGATTTCGCGAAATCTTTTGAAATCCACCTGCATCGGATAGGCCGTATAGCCGGCAATGATCATTTTGGGCTTTTTTTCCTTTGCCTGCTTCTCAATAGCATCATAATCCAGTTTTTCCGTTTGCTTGTCCACCGCATATGCCACGGGTTTGAACCATTTCCCGGAGAAATTGACCGGTGAACCGTGCGTAAGATGGCCCCCCTGGGATAGTTCCAGCCCCATAAAGGTATCTCCTAATTCCAGCAAGGCAAAAAAGGCAGCTATATTGGCGGAAGCGCCTGCATGGGGTTGTACATTCACATGCTCTGCACCCAGCATTTTTTTGGCCCGTTCAATGGCCAGTGTTTCGATTTCGTCAATGTATTGGTTTCCCCCGTAATACCGCTTGCCCGGATAGCCTTCCGCATATTTGTTGCTCAGGGGGGTACCCAGGGCTTCCAGCACGGCTAAACTGGCGTAATTCTCCGAAGGGATAAGGCGGAGGCTGCTCTGCTGGTAAGCAATCTCCTTCTGGATAAGATCATAGATTGGAGTGTCGGTTTGTTTTAAATGTTCTAAACTAGTCATATCCTTCTCCAAGTGCATTAGAAGTATAAACCATTAAATAGTTTCGGGTGGTATAAGGAATGAGGTGAGGTGAAATGACGAGAAAGGCAGCAGATTGCCGGCTAATGCCAAGCGAGAAGAATTGTTCGCTGTATATAGCGGGCACAGAAGACGAAGTGCTGCAGGTTTCGGTGCGCCACGCGGTAGAGGAGCATGGACATGCGGACACGCCCGAACTGCGCGAAGAGATCAAGAAGGTACTGAAGGATGAGGCGTAATTCCTTCTTTTTTTCTTTTTTAGAGACAGGCGACTGATTTTAAATAGTTGGAACGGTTGAACAATAGGTTTGTGCCGAGGTCAGATTGGAATTGTTATTCCAATATCCTCAGCTCATTTACATTCGCCGAGGTCGCATAAAGGAAAACATGCAATCTGGTAGTGCGCACACATGCTGGTTTCCTGTTTCGGGTTTCCGGTTTTGGCGTAAGCCTGGAATTCCAACTTTTAGGAAAAGTTGGATCAAAACTGGCTGGATAGCGTGTTCCCTCGTGGATTAGGAGTTCAAATCTCCTCCTCGGCGTTGATTTCTTTTAGATGAAATTTGATTCTTGTACAATTAGGATCGGGGAATTGGAAATTAAATTTTGGGGTTTTACTCCGAAGCTTTTTCAGCCTTGGTTCAATGCGTCTCATATTCTCAACTTGTGTTAGAAAAAGTATGGTGGAGGGAAGGATTAAAAAAACCAGCAGGAGTTAATTGGATGGGGAATATATGAAAAACGTAATCGTAATCCACTATGCCGGAGAGATTACATTAAAAGGAGCCAACCGCAGCTGGTTCGAAGGCCTGTTAATGAAAAATATCCGGAACGCGGTTCCTGCGGAGAAAATCATCAAAAACCAGTCGCGGATTATTATTGGATTAGGGGAAAATTCCGATTCAAAAAAGATTTTGGAGAACCTATCCCGCGTTTTTGGCATCAGCTGGTATGCAACGGCTATTCAGACGGATTGCACGTTGGAAAAAATAGGGGAGGTGGTTCTAGCGTTAACGCGGTCATGGCCCAGGATACCCATAAGGGTGGAAACCAAGCGGGCAGACAAGTCGTTTCCCTTAACGTCAATGCAGGTGAACGAGAAAATCGGCCGGCAACTTAAGGAAAACGGGTTCCCCATTGATTTGACATCTCCGGAAAAAACAGTTTATATCGAAATTCTGGGCGATCGGGCATTGGTGTTTACCAATCGGCAAAAAGCATGGGATGGAATGCCGGTGGGCAGTGCAGG
>DATDYG010000019.1:0-35335 GCA_035289085.1 Candidatus Bilamarchaeaceae archaeon
GTCCATGCCCGGTCTTGGAAAAGCGTTTAAAGGGGGAGTTGCCACCGCTGTCCAAAACCTCAAGGAGGTCGCAGGCTATGCTACGCATGCAGCCGCTTCGCATTGGCTGAACAACATCGTAGGATTCTATCTGGCAACCAAAATCGTCGGCAGGTTTAGGCATTTCTCCCGGCTCCGTTCCGGCATCCGTAATAAAATTGCTGAGACGGATGCAGAAATAGCCGAATTGGATGAAGAAATTCAAAAGCAGGGCTCCCCTGTGCATTCCGCTGAAGCCAGTAAAAGAAAAGCGGTCTCCCTTCAGGCGCGTGGCCAATTGGAAAGCACATTGGAGATAAGTCTGCTTGACCGGGTTAAGTTTTTCCTTCCATTTGCAATTAAGAAGGCCGTATATGCACGCGCGCTTTTGGATATCCCCCAGCTCGTCAACGCTGCCCTTGGAAAATCCCCTCTGGGCGAAAATATTTACGCTACTCCCATGGTGGAAATCAACAGGAGCGCCGTCTTTATGCTGTGGCAGGAACTGCCGGGTATGGTAATGGCTGCCATGGTGGGATTGGCGGTCTATCTCAATGGCATACGCCTACGTCATAAAGAGAAGCAGCAACAGCTGGCCCAGCAGCGGTAACCTCCCAAACTCTTTTAAAATAATTCTTTTTAACTCCTTACTATGCCATTCATATGGATATTGCTTGGAATAGTTGTTATCCTGTTTCTATGGCTGGTCCTTACATATAACCGTCTTATCTCCCTGCGCAACCGCATTCAAAATGCATGGGCGCAGATAGACGTGCAGTTGAAGCGAAGATACGATCTTATCCCTAATCTGATTGAATCTGTGAAAGGATATATGAAACATGAGAGGGAAACACTCAACGAAGTAACAAAGCTGCGCACACAGCTTATTACAGGAACGCCTGAGCAAAGGATGAAAGCGGATAACATGTTCAGCCAGGCATTGAAAAGCATTTTTGCAGTCGCAGAAAACTATCCCAAATTAGAAGCAAGCCAGAATTTCAAACTGCTGCAGGAAGAATTGGCCGGCACGGAAAATAAGATTGCCTATATACGGACAGCGTATAATGATAGCGTATTGGAATATACCAATGCAGTCCAGTCATTTCCGACGAATATCATTGCAGGCATATTCGGCTTTGGTGCAAAACCGTATTTAGAGACACCGGCAGCTGAAAGAGAAGCGGTTAAGGTAAAATTCTGATTATCTGATATGCGTTTGCGAAATGCGACAAGTGATATCTGATATCTAAATGAAACTAATGCTTTTTAGTTTTCTTCGTAATATTCCCATACAAAACTTCATCTATTTCTAGGCTGCTTTTCTTACTACCTGGCCCGAAATCTACAGGCTTGAAATCAAAGGCACTCTTCTTTTTCTTGATATCCATAATATTTTTCTAAGCCGAAACTAATTTAATTAGCTAATATATCATACCTACATGGCATATCAAAAAATCAGCTTTTTCGATGCAATTGGAGCAAATAAACGAAATTCGATTTTACTGCTTCTGGCGATATTCTTTTTTTTCCTTATCGTTATAGCCGCATTTTCCTATGCATTTGATCTGGGTGGCATAGGTATTTTTGTTGGATTTTTTGCTTTATTGTTTTATGCCTTGGTCAGCTATTTTGCAGGCGATAAGGCGATATTGAGCATGAGCAATGCGCAACCGCTCGATGAGAAAAAATTTCCATTTGTATATAATGTAGTAGAGGGTTTAAGCATCGCGGCGGGCATACCCATGCCCAAGCTTTATATCATCGAAGATCCGTCTCCCAATGCCTTTGCAATCGGGCGCGATCCAAAGCATGCGAGCATTGCTGTTACGCGCGGCCTGCTGGAAAATATGAAACGCGAAGAACTGGAAGGGGTGCTTGCGCATGAGATTTCGCACATTGCAAATTATGATGTAAGGTATATACTCATCGCAATCGTTTTCGCAGGTGCCATAGCATTAATCGCAGATTTTACCTGGCGAAGCATGAGGTTTAGGGGAGGCAGCGATCGCAGAAGCGGAAATGCACTATTTCTCCTAATCGCGGTTTTGCTCATTGTTTTGGCGCCCATATTTGCAGAGCTTATCCGTTTAGCACTATCCCGCCAGCGCGAGTATCTTGCTGATGCCAATGGTGCAAAACTAACCCGTTATCCGGCAGGTTTGGCAAATGCTTTGGAAAAAATCGCAAAATTCAACCAGCCCGTTGCTGTCGCAACTGATGCAACTGCACCATTATACTTCGCCAATCCGCTGCCAAATAAATTCGCGCATTTCTTCTCCACCCATCCGCCGGCCGAAGAGCGGGTCAAACGCCTGCGCAGCATGTAATCCAAATATAAATCTTTTTATTCATGTTTAATCAGCTATTTGTACTTACCGAGAGGTGAAATGAAACATGTATGGAGTATCCCCGCAGGCCTATGATCGCGCGATTACGGTATTCTCGCCGGATGGGCGTTTGTTTCAGGTCGAATACGCCAAGGAAGCGGTAAAACGCGGCGCAACCGCCATCGGCATCGTTGCCAAGGACGGCGTTTGCCTCGTCGCATTCAAGAGCATCCATTCCAAGCTGGTGATGCCGGAATCGCTGAAAAAAGTTTTCGAGATTGACAACCATATCGCGGTTACCGCGAGCGGCCTGATCGCCGATGCACGGCGACTGGTGGATATTGCCCGCCTGGATGCCCAGCGTCATCGTATTACCTACAACGAAGCCGTAAGCGTGGAAACCATTGCCCGCAGTGTATGTGATCTTATGCAGATCTACACCCAATACGGTGGCATCCGGCCGTTCGGCGTATCGCTGCTTATTGCCGGTGTAGACAATGGCACGCCCCAGTTATACGAGGCCGAGCCGAGCGGGGCCATGACCTCCTATCGCGCGGATTCCATCGGTGCCGGCAAAAAGGAAGTGGACGACATTCTCGATAAATACTACAAGGAAAGCATGACGCTGGAGGATGCGATATCGCTCGGCGTCACCGCATTGAAAAAGACCCAGGAGCAGAAACTCCAGCCGGAGAATGTGGAAATCTCCTACATCTCCAAAGAAACCAAAAAATTCACTTCCCTGGAAGACAAGGAAGTGGCTAAGTACCTCAAGAACTAGTTTCGTTGCACGGCCACGCGCACCGTCCTCCCGTCTTCCTCTGCTGTAAAGCGCACTACTTCTGCATCTGCTGAACTGGGGATAGGTTTTCCTGTTAAAACCTCGTCTGCCCGGCAGAATTTTCCACGCGTGCGCAACAGCTGTTCGTGGGTAACCACTTCCCCGGAGACAAACTCATACCATGTGATGCCTGTAGGCGTTACAATTACCACGCTTCTTCCGTTTTCCAGTATCTTTGCTCCTTCGCTTATCTTCTCAAAATTCTCTGTTCGGCTTACTACGCTTTTCCCCAGGTATATCCGCCAGATGTGCTTATCCGTAACTATCATGAAATAATCCTTGAACTCCTGCTGCGCCAGAACGCGTTCCCCTTCAAACACCATTCCCCTATTACCGGCTATCTTCTCGCACAAAGGAACAGGAGGTTTGGAGGGCTTCCACGGAATCCGGGATGGAGCAGCGCAACTTGCCGCCAAAACGACTGCCCATCCGATTCGTCGCATGCTTCATCTCCCATTCGTCTTTTCTTACCTTAAAAGCTAATAGTCCACTTCCACGCCTATCTGTATTTTTCTTCCGTCTTCATCCGATGTAAACGTCATTACCTTCACATCGGGCGGAAGCTTCTCCCCGGGTTTAACCTGTCTCGCCTTGACCGGCCGTATCGGATGGGCAAACAGCTTCCGGTGGGCGATCCCCCCGTTTTCCGTAAATTCGTACCATGCCATGATATTGGGACCTACGATAACCACGCTTCTTCCGTTTTCCAGTATTCCGGCAACCCGGCTATCCCTCTCCTGGTTCTCCACGCTCTGCCTAGTACTCCCTGAATACACCCACCAGATCTTCTTGTCCGTTACGACTATCAGGGAATTCTTGAATTCCCGGTGCGCCAGGACGCGTTCTCCTGGAAATGTCACCGTCCCGCATTTCCACCGGACTGCAGTCGTTATCCTTTCCGATAACGGCTGCGGGGCATATTCCATTCTTGGCATCGCACGGGCCGTGGATGCAGCACCTGCCGCCAACAAAACCGCTGCAGCCAACCGCATATTCTCCTACCTCTGCGCCACCTTCTGCCCCACAAAACGATAGCCGATGGCGCCTCCGGTCGCCCCCTCTTCCTGTTTCAAATCCAGCGCCACCATTATTTTTTTGGATGTATCAAGCGCGGTTCCATCTGTGTTCCGTATCTCGACCCTGCCGGCTTTCCACGCGCTTTGGAGCATGGTAAGGTTATCCAGGCCCGTTTCCCTCAGGAATGCCTTCAGCGGGTCTCCCCTGCCGCGGGTGGACGTATAACTGGAAAACGGCTTGGGCGATTGCACAATTATCTGGTATGTTCCATCCCCGATCGTCCGTTCCAACGTTATCGTATACATCTGCCTTGTTTTTTCGGCTGTTGCCGGGCCTCCTCCTTTCACCATTTCATCACCTTTTTTTCTATTATTGCCAACCTTTTATAAATGTTTATTTTTCAGGTTTTCTGTGTTTTTACTACCGTCCCGCTGTGCCGTTTTCCATCCAGGGCAGCCATTATATCCCCTACTTTCTTCCCGTTCACGAAGTGCGTTTCCAGCTTGCTCCGTGCGATGAGTTTACAGGCTAAAATGTCAAACACAAAATTCTCCCCTGCCCGCCGTTGATCGTATTCACAGGCCGCATGGATGAGCTGGTGGTAGTCCATCCTATCGAATTTCTTTGCCTCTGGATTTTTTTTCGGATCGCTGTCGTACACCCCTTCCACATTGCTGATGTTCACCAGCCGTTTCGCGCCCAGTGCTTCTGCCAGCAGCGCCGCATCCGCATCCGTCGTAATCCCTGGGATCGTTCCGCCCATGACTACTATCCTGTGCTTTTTGGCCTGCATCCGGGCTTCGTTAAAATCAGTACAAACCTTTCCATAGGCCATCTTTCCCAATGCGTTTATCACAGCCTTGGCGTTCTCCTTCGTAGCCTGGATGGCCGCTTCATCCGCCTCAAACTCGTTCCCCCCCTTTGCACGCACCTTGTCCGCATATTTTCTTGCCGCGTTGCCTCCGCCCACGACAATGCCAAAATGATAATCACTTTTTTCCAGCAGCTTCCGCAGATTCTCCAAGAAGGATCTATCTATTCCGTTCTCGGTGCTTACCTGGCTTCCGCCCACGGAAAGAACGACATGCATGGCTAACTACGTATTTAAAAACATTTAAAACCAATCCTATTCATGGATCTCGGAATGGAGAAAATAGAAAAGCAGCTGCGCAAAAAGGAGGAGCAGTTTGACAAGGTGATGGTGGAAAACCGCCTCATCGTGCGTTCCTGCTCCAATGCGATCAAAGCGGTGCATGCCCACGATTTAGTCCAGGCCAAAAAGCATCTCCAGGAAGCGGAGAAAGGCCTTGCCAAGCTCCGGAAAGAGGCAGGGGCGTTCCCTTCCCAGCTCCACCATATCCTCCAGGAATACGTGGAAGCGACGGTCGTTATCTCCGCCGTAGAGAAGAAGCGCATTCCGCCCTACGGCGATTTCGACATTGATCCCGTTCCCTATCTCAACGGCCTGCTGGATGCGACGGGCGAGCTGAAACGGGAAATGTATGAATCACTGCGTCATGGCAAAAAGAAAGATGCCGAGGGCTATTTCCAGATGATGGAAGGCATATACGATGCGTTGCTTCCGCTGCGTTTTTCCAACTCCGTCCTGCCTGAATTCCGAAGAAAACAGGACGTGGCCCGGATCCAGATTGAGCAGGCGAGAGGAGAATTATTGTGAAGATTGTCGATCTGACAGTTCCACTCGATTCCAACACCCTAGTGTTTCCTGGCAATCCGAAAATTTTGATCTCTTCTGCCGCCACTATCGAAAAGGACGGCTGCAATGTTCTTTCCTTATCCTTGTCCTCGCACGTGGGTACGCATATCGATGCTCCTTTTCATTTTATTAAAAATGGAAAGAAATTGAGCGACTTTGAACCCGGACATTTTGTGGGACAAGCCGTGGTTATCGATTGCAGAGGTCAAAAGGAAATTTCACTGGATAGGCAAGCGCTTTCCATCATACAACCCGACGACATAGTATTTCTTTTTACCGGCCACACCGATGCATGGAACACAGAACGCTATTATTCGGATTATCCTACGCTCTCCAAGCCAACGGCGAAAGCACTCGTTGCAAAACAGGTAAAATTTATAGGAGTGGATTCTCCGTCCCCGGACAAGAAGCCCTTTCCACTTCACTATATATTTCTGGAAAAAGACATTCTCATAATAGAAAATCTTACCCATCTTCATGGGTTGGTCGGCAAGCGGTTCCAATGCATTGTGGCACCCCTGAAAATAGAAAACGCCGATGGTGCTCCCTGCCGAGTACTGGGGATCGTGGATTAGTTGGTAAGATCTAAATCCAGCAAGTTAGGGGCGAATTATTGTGACACTGCGACCTTGTCGCCCATGCTGTCGCTGTCCATAAGCCACCACCTAACATCGCCAGTTTGTGCTACCGATCGCATTCCTACAACTACTCTCTCGCTTATCCATACCCCGTTCATTGTTTGGACGATAATAGCCCCGTCTATATACTCAGGATCCCCTATTCTTCCCTGTACTACCTCCGGCGGCAGTTCAACATCCACCGGTTTCCGCACACCTCCATCTTTCCCCAACTCATTTGCAAATGCAACAGAGTCGGCCTCGTCCGCAAATATCAGTGTGTTTGTTTCCGGGTGCCAGAGGATCGTGGGTTTCCCATCGCCGCAGGATAAAATCTTTGTCTGGGGCAGCACCCATACATCCAATTCATAACTATCCTTCTTTTCCCCGTCTATCACGGCGTCTATCAGAATCTCCCTGTAGCCCCATCTGCAGTGCAGGCCGTCCGGCCGGGGATCCCGCACAATGGCAGGCACCGGCTTTTCGGCGCGGTGGCATGTCGCCATAGCGGCTGCCAGTACCAGCATTCCTAAGCGTCTTCCCATAGAATCATCTTTTATAACCTAATCACAAACAGCATTAAAACCTTTTCCTTCCCCTTTCTTCTATGGAGCGCCTGCACCTCAAGGTATACGGCATCGTACAGGGCGTATTCTTCCGGGCCAACACCCAACAGATCGCCGCCGGCCTCGGCCTCACCGGCTGGGTGCGGAACTGCCCGGACGGGAGCGTGGAAACAGTTGCGGAAGGAAACAAGGAAAAACTAAACGCGTTCCTGCAATGGTGCAGGAAAGGGCCGGAGGGGGCGCAGATAGACAAAGTGGAAAGCACATGGGAAAAAGCAAAAAACGAGTTTCAAACTTTTCGCATTAAATACTGGGAATGAATATGTATGAATTAGAGAAGCGAAATGCCGCACGTGGTGCATTGGAATTTGTAAAAAATGGCATGACCGTAGGGTTGGGCACGGGAAGTACTGCCGCAGAATTTATCCGTTTGCTGACCGATAAGATCAAGTCTGGCTTATCCGTCCAGTGCGTCGCTACTTCCGTAGGTTCGCAAAAGCTGGCCGAAAGCATGAGTATCGAAGTTGTTTCCTTGAACAAAGTTAAGCAAATCAATATTGCCATTGATGGAGCGGATATCGCAACGAAAACTGCATTGCTCAAGGGCGGAGGAGGCGCACTCACCAGAGAAAAAGTAATTGATTACGAAGCCAAACAATTCATCGTAATTGCCGATGAATCCAAAATCAAAACAAGGCTCGAGGGCATAGTCGTTGTCGAGGTTTTGCCTTTTGCTTATCCGCTGGTATTGAAAAAACTTCAGAGTTACAGCCCTTCTGCTGCCATTCGCATGGAAAAACACGAGCCCGTGATCACGGACAATGGCAATTATCTCATCGATTGCCCGATGCTTGTAAAAACTCCCAAAAAAACCGAAGAGGAAATCAACCAGATGCCCGGCGTAGTGGAAAACGGCATTTTTACCAAATTCCACAGGATTATAATCGGCAAGAAAGATGGATATGAATTTTGGGTTTGAGCTATATAAAAAATAGGTAGAGCAATGCCTTCGGAGCTATAATCTTTAAAGCATGTAATTGATCAGTTTTGAGTATTTGCTTTGCCAGTAAAGTTTTCTCAGCTTCTTCAAGTTTTTTGGTATCAGTTGCATCAGATAAAACACGCGTTTCAACATCGTAGAAATTGTTATCCATGTAAACCAAAAGCAATAATACTCTAGCCGCCATAGTCACTAAATCTTGGCGTGAGATTCTGCCCTTTACTAGAGTATCCTGAAAGCTTCCGAGTGAATTTGGGGTTATGAAAAATGATGGAGAAGGCATAACTTCGATGCATTTTAGCAGTGTCTTCTGAACGTCTTCGATGCATTGAACCTCTTTATGGTTTGTGTTTCTCAATCTGTTTTGGTCATAGATAATCTTGTGCCAGTTCTCTTTCATACCGTCCAGACTCGGCTTGTTATCAAGAAGACAGTTAATATCAAAAATGTCCTTAATAATCTGGGACTGCTCTTCCCCCAGCCGTCCTATTGTTCCAAAGGCAAGTGACGATAATTTCGATGCAATGAAATAACTTTGCGTGGGCAGCAGGGTTTCAAAGTCTCCAAAGCGTCTTTTTTCTGTTTCTGGAATTATCAGGTGTGTTATGTCAAGCTTTACCATTACGTCTTTCTTTGTAACTGTGTAAAATACAAAAATTGGATTGCGGCCTTTTCTTTTTACAACACTGTAGCCAGCACTCTGGAGTTCATGGATAAGTTTGTCTGTTTCACCAAAATAAGAAATATCAAGGTCAATACTCAGTCTTTTCTGCTCTGGTAAAATGGCTTGAATGGCACTGCCGCCAAGGAAAACGATTTGCTTGTCTAATTTTGCCAATATGGCTAATACTTCAAAAACTTCGTTGCTTCTTTTTTCAAAATCCTTGTTCACACACTCACACTCCCAGGGTTCGCGATACTTTAGCATTGCTGAGGAGAGACGAACCCTATGCCTTTATTTTTCTTATGTACCACATATGAATCGCCTAAAGCATATAAGCATTAGCGAGGGCTTTAGCCCTGGGAGTGTGTCACCATTTTTAGCAGCTCAAGATTTTTCATGCCATTCTTGAAGTGCCGTTCGTCAATCTTAATCGTTGTTTTCTTTGAAAGGTGATACGCAAATATGCTTACAAACCAGCCCAAATATCTTCTAAGCGAATAGCGGTATAACTCATTAAATTTAACAAGATCAGTATTTGTTAGATAATGCTCCCAAAGATCCAAAATATCATGCAATGAAATTGGCAAAATGCCTTTTTCTGAGTAATAAAGAAGATCAACAAGGCATTTCTCAAGTTTTGGACGAGATTCTTCTACTTCTCTTCTAGTTTTGCCTTTCCTTGCCACAATAACTATGCTGGCCTTTTTATCCACTAATCTTATTCTGAGTATTGGTTTTTTTATCCCTGCATAAATTTCATGATCTGGATAATTTTTAACCATCAATTCAACCAATGAATCTATTGCAACTCGATCGCACTCAATGAAAATTATGTTCTTTCTCCAATTATGAAGCATAGGCATAAAAGGGGTTAAATCCCAGATAACAATACTTAACGCTGGCATCTCCCTATGAATCACTTTTGTTATTTTTCCAGTCTCTTTTCCGAATATAATACTTGTCATATAATTAGTTTATATGACAAGATATAAAAAGCTATCTTTTGTCATCTATGATTTACTAAATTAGCAAATCGATAAGATTAAAAATAGTTTAATCTTTATTAGTTGTATGGCTATATTTGAAAAATGGGATTGGATAAAAAGAAACTGGCTCTACGTGCTGGAGGAAGCTGATAAATTAGGCCTTGTTTTCGCAGGTGGCACAGCACTTAACCTAGCTATATTTAGGGAATATCGGGCATCCGAAGATATCGATTTATATAATCCTGATTCTAAGGGCGTTGATAATCCAAAAGGTATTGCAGAAAGTGAACTGGCAGCCGAATTAGCAGAGCAGCTTGCAAAAAAAGGATTTGAGATAGTGAAAATCGAGGGAAGGGTGATCTATACAGGGCCCAATATAAAAATTGAAATTTTTAATGATGGCACGTTATTCAATAAAATAGAAAAAAAGACGATAAAAGAAGTAAAAATAGCGGTTTTTGATTTGCCTACTTATGCAGAAATGAAAATGTCAGCCCTTCTTTGCAGGACGAATTATGATTCACGCGATCTTATAGATGTTTTTATCCTCCATACTGGGGGCAAGGTCAAACTTTCTTTCCCAAGAATGGAATGCGAAATTATCGAAAATCAGTTTCACCAGCGCCTTAAAGAAATAAAAGAAACCAAAAAAGGCGATCTTTACATTTTCCAGACAAAGGAGCAGGTTGATTCTCTTCCATTCAACGAATTTGAAAAATTTAAGTGGTGGTTATCTGACTGGCTATCAGGATTTCATTAGGATGTTCAGCGGTGGGGCATTTGTCTCCTCAAAGGAGATTGCACGGAGCTTCAATTTTCCAAAGGCCCTGAGCTCACTGTATATCATACCGACATTCTTCAAGGGCATCTATTATGTCCCATCAGAAAAAGAACGAAAAGGCCATTTCATAGACAAACCAGCACAATTCTTTTCCAATCTTTTCGATTTTGCATATGGAAGAAAGAAATGGTACTGGTCGCTAAGTACTGCTGCAAGGCACTATGGTTCGGAGTGGAGTTCTACAAAAATCCTGGAAATAGTGGCTGTAGGGGAATCAAAAAAACTGGATATTATTTCTAGAGCCGAATCCCTTGGAAGGAAAAGGTCATATCGTTCCAGGACGCTGTCGAAAATCCTGTTATCACTCGGCATAAACCTTGTCTTCATACATAAGGGAAAAAGGATTTTCTTGAAAGAAATAAAAATCGATTCCGAACTTGGACCTGTGGCAACAAAAGAAAGGCTAAAAAAGGATGCTGTTTTTTTCCTTCCTCGAAACAAAGATAAATCACTCAGGAGATTGTACAAGAAATACCTGCAATGAAAAATGGTGGAATATCACAAATAGTTATTTTTCATGTAAACAAATGGCTTTATAAAACTTTCCATCCATAAATATAATATCTGGGTTAGATATATTATATTAAAAAATGAGAGGTGTGTCTATGGGTGCTGCAGCAGTTCAACCTGTTCAAAAAGAAAGAGTCAGAGGTCCTTATTTACGTGTATTGGTGCCTAGATCCCAAGGTGTTCCTTTTGAAAGAGCATTAGTCTTGGCAGAAGGGGCAAATGGAGTTATTGCTTCCAATAAAAGATTAGATAAAGCTTTAGTTGGTAGTGATGAGTGGCAACGTGTCAAAGAGGTATTTGCTGCTTGGTCTGGCACAATGACTGCTTATAAAGAACCAGGTCAAAAATTAGGTAAACAAATTGAATACGTAGATTCTGAAACTGATTTTAGGTGGGTATTTTCTGTTCCAGAAGCCCATAAGGATAAGAAAAGTGCTATTCTAGTAGCTGAACATCCTGATTATACTTTAGAAGTAGACGGAAGAAACAGAGTTGTTCATGCTGCAAAAGTTGATTTAGTTGGAGAATTTCCAGCTTCTGATGGTTGGTATTTAACAGATAGAGTTCACGGAATACCGACTGGTGAGCAGGTCCCTTCTTCAAACGGTGATGCAAGATATTTATGGAGAATAGCCAGTAGAGTGGGCCCTGTTGCTCGTGGCTTCTACGGCAGGCGGTACGTGGGCCTCGTTTACAGGCCGTCCGACGGTTACGGGGTGGCAGTCGAGGCCAGCGAAGCTGGCGCGCCGCTTGAAACGGGTGCTCCTATACAACTAAAAATGACTAGAGAAGGCGATGGCAAACTAATCGTTGAAGGAACTAAAGAGCAGTTAGATGCAGCAACAAGATTAGTTGAAGGACTAAAGCAAAAATAATTTTCACTAATTTTTAATTCCTTTTATGCGTTCTATTATTCCCTGGCTTGTAGGCTAACCACCACATCATCCAGCCAGCTAATCTTTAATTATGAAAAGCCCATTACTTATCCTTTAATTTACTTTCGCATCTAGCTTTATCCATGTTGCTTTTTCGCGAAGTTGCTGAAGTTTTTCTTGAAATCGAAAAACGCTCTGGCAGGCTGGAGATGACCGATCTGCTTGCGACACTGTTCAAGCACGCGGATGCACAAGAAATAAACAAGCTTATCTATCTCGTGCAGGGCATCCCGGCCCCGCCCTATGAAGGAATTGATTTGGGCATGGGCGAGCAGTTCGCCATCCGCGCCATTGCTGCGGCCACGGGTTATGGAATGGCAGAAGTGGAAAAGCACTACAAGAAAAGCGGCGATTTGGGTATCACGGTCCATGAACTAATCGGTAAAAAAAAGCAGCAGTCGTTATCCGTCCGCCAAATGGACATCAACTACGTATACAGTGCCTTCCTTAAAATCGCCCAAACCGCTGGAAAAGGCAGCCAGGAATTAAAGATCAAATATCTGGCTGAATTGCTCAACAATGCGTCACCATCCGCTGCGCGGTTCATCGTGCGTTTTGCCCTGGGCCGCTTGCGCTTAGGCGTGGGAGATCCCACGATCCTCGATGCCTTGTCCGTAGCCAAAACAGGCGACAAATCCCTGCGGGAGCCGCTGGAACGCGCGTATAATGTCTGTGCAGACATGGGTTATGTGGCCCGGATATTTTACGAAACCCCCAAGAAAATAGCCCGGTTCAAGGTCCAACCGTTCAAGCCATTGATGCCGGCGCTGGCCGAGCGGCTAAGCACGCCGGAAGAAATTGTTGATAAGATCGGTGAATGCGCAATAGAAAAAAAATTCGACGGATTTCGCCTGCAAGTGCACAAGCAGGGAAATCGCGTTGCCCTCTACTCGCGAAAACTGGAAGATATGACAAACATGTTTCCTGATGTAGTAAAGGCAGTGCAGCAGCTTAAGGCAAAAGAAATAATTTTTGAAGGAGAAGCATTGGCCTACAATGAAAAGCAAGGTCGTTATTACTCCTTCCAGCAAACGATGCACAGGAGAAGAAAGCACGGGATAGAGGCAGCAAGCAGGGAACTGCCGCTTAACGTGTTCTGTTTTGACCTGCTCTATCTGAATGGAAAGGATTTCACCCTACAGCCCTATGCCCAACGGAGAAAACAGCTCGAAAAGCTCTTCCCTAAAAATATTCTTAAACTCAGTGAAAAAACAAATGTAAAAACCGGAAGCGAGCTAGAGAAAATATTCCAGGAATCGCTTGCACAGGGTTTGGAAGGAATAATGGCCAAGGATTTACAAGCACCGTATACCGCAGGAAAAAGAAAATTTGCCTGGATCAAGCTGAAGAAATCCTATGGAAAGGCCTTGGATACGATCGATGCGGTAATCGTTGGCTATTTCCTGGGCAAAGGCGCACGGGCCGAATTCGAATTCGGCGGCCTGCTCGTGGCCGTACGCAACGAAGATACGCAAAAGCTGGAAACCGTGGCCAAGGTGGGTTCCGGGTATACGGAAGAGGAAATGGGCCAGCTGCAGAAACTGCTGGAGCGCATCCAAACCACGGCTCCGCCTTCCCAGCTCGCCTTCAACGAGGCGCAACAACCGGATTTCTGGGTAGAGCCAAAATACGTCGTAGAAGTTGCATTTGACGAGATCACGGAATCGCCGACGCACACGTGCGGCATGCATGGTGGAAAAGGCTATGCATTGCGCTTTCCAAGAATGTCAAAATTCCGCGAGGATAAAAGCATAAGGGAAGCAACAACTACGCAGGAAGTTATCGAATTATATCATAGACAGAGAAAATAAGATTATTGCGCAGCAACCGCTTCTGCTGTCGTATCCGTCTGCGGCTCCGTTTTTTGTTCGATGATCTTCCTTAATCTCAGGAGCGCTTCGGTCTTGAGCTGGCATGCCCTGGATACTGTTACCCCCAGCATTTCGCCGATTCTTTGCAACTCTACTTCTTCAAAATGATATAAAATAATAATCATCCTATGTCTCGGGCCAAGCTGGTTGATCGCATCTCTTAATGTTAACATGTCCTCCCTGCTGATCACATGACCTAGGGCATCCACCTGATTTGCAACTGTTCCTCTGGTTAAGAAGGCAAGGTCCTCCTCTGCTAATGCATCCAGAGGGCGGCTTCGTGCTCTCCGTGCCAAGACCAGCACTTCCCGTAATTTTTCTATACCCATCTGCGCTCTTTCTGCCAGTTCCTCATCCGAAGGCTCGCGGCACAGCTCCTTCCTGAGTCTCTCATCTATTCTCTGTACCCTCTTTAATTGGATTCTTTTATCCCTGGAGAGTGGATCCACCATTCTCAGTTCATCCAGCATTGCCCACTTCACTCTTTTTTCGGTGAATTGGCGCGGGGTGCCTTGTTCCGGATCATGATCCTGGCGCATTCTTTGTACGAATGCCATCCTTCCGGCCTGGGCCAGATCCCTATAATCCACCGCATACCTTGTTCTGGCAGCGAGGCGGCGGGCCATTGACTGTATCCATCCGTCATTTTCTCTTAATAATACGTCCATTCTGTCCACAAGGGGCTTTATGCTGGCCAGTTTTGCCTGTAATCCTGCTCCATGCGCGGGCAGCATGTCCGCCTTTAATGCCACTATCGCCATTATTATATATTAGTAACAACTATTTAAAAATGTATTGGATAATGGCTTTTAATGGCTATTGCGCAGCCGTTGCACTGTCTGCTATCGCCGCAACTTTCTTCGCATCCGCAGCATTTCCTGCTTCCAGTTCTTTGTGCAGCCGGTTTCCCAGGCGCGCAAAACCAGCCAGATACAAGTTGATAAGGCTGCCCCTTGGTATTCCCCCTCTTTCCTCGATTAATATACCGTTTGCGATCAGATCTGCCAGTTCGCCTTCTCTCAACTGCAGGGCATGTTCTGTGTCTTCCCTATCTGCTATCCACCCGTCCAGGGGCGGCAGGTTCGCCATGCTTGTCGCTCCCAAAAAGGAAATGCGTCTTTTGTTATCCATTAAAACCGGAAAATCCGTTTCCCTGTCCAGCCGGCCTGTATACTGTCCCAGACTTCTTCTTCCTATTCCTCTGCTGTCATAAATCTCATTATATATTCTTCCGGCATCCAATTTTTCCCGCATCATCACTGCCAGATGCTCCAGAACCAGATCCCTGTCCTGCTCTGCATAACCTGAAACAATCCTATCCATCCACCGCTGTGCAAACCGATCCAAAAACCCATCCCAAGGATCCTGCTCTGCTACTTGGGTCCTTTCCCCTACTGGTTCTGCCAGCTCCATCCCCTCCTCTTCGGTCGGCGCCGTCCGTCGCTCATCCCTGCCTGCTTCAGGTGCAGCAACTTCGTACTGCTCTCCAAGTACTGCCTCCAATACCTCCTGTTCCGCTGCATCTTCCGATCCTACTTCCCTTTCCAGTTCTACAAGCCTCTTCAGCTCCTCTCCCAGTCCCTCAAGTCCGTCCAGAAACCCATCCAAGTCCGTTCCATCTTCCTCGTTTCTCCCTGTCAATCCCTGCTGTTCCATCGGTGCTGGCGGTCCTTCTTTCTCCTCTACCACAGCATCTGCTTCCAATTCTGCGGAAGCTGCCTGTAATCGTCCATTGCTTCCCCTGGCTATGTTCTTTGCCGGTACCTTGTCGGATTTTAACATCTCTTTTAACTGTTCTCTGGCTTCCCCGAGAAGCTGGCATATCCTGGATTCCGTGACCCCCAATTCTTCGCCTATTTGTCCTTGCGTGCGTTCTTCAAAATAGTAACCCTCTATTACCCGCCGATGCCTTGGGGAGAGCTCTTGCATAAACACATGTATCTGCATCTCATCCATTCTTCCTACCAAGAGGGTCAGTGAATCCAGCTGCTCGGCCGGTACATTCGCCAGCAAATCCAATTGATCGGAAGGTGCTCCTGTTCTGTTACGGGGGGTGAAGTAGGCGACTAAGGCGGCCTTCTGCATTATTCGGACCCTACGTGCCTTCTCCACTGACCAGTCCATTCCTTCAGCCAGTTCCTCGTCCGTGGCATCCCGGCCATGGGATTGGGAGTATCCCCGGTCCACCTTCCTTGCTCCCCTAACATCCCTTCTCATGTTCCGGCTAAGAGGATCCATATCTCTCAGTTCATCTATTATCGCCCCCCGGACTCTCTCCGCTGCGTATGCCTCAAAGGCACCTATTTGTTCCGGATCACAGTGGTGGTAAGCCCGGATCAGTCCCTCCATTCCTGCCTGTTCCAGATCCTCCTTCACTCGCACAGCACGCGGAACTTTTCTGGCATATTGTTCGGCCATCTTTCTTACACGGGGCCCTAATCTTTCCACTACGCTATCCAGTCCTCCCAATCCCTTGATGACCCTGAATTGCCTTGTTCTTCCGGCCATTTTAGGTTTATTCTGCAACTGCTTAAAGGTCATACCATCTACCATCTGCAAATATTTTTATTCCCTTGTCCCAGATTCCCAAAGCCTATTCTGTTTTTCCGCCTGGCACTGCCACCAGCCAGGGCCTGCCATTGCCATAGCCGCAGGCGGGTGCCTCCATTGCCGCTTTCAATTCCCCGAGCGCTTCTTTGATAAGCTTGGATACCATAGGTTGGCGGATGCCCAGTATTTCGGCTATTTCCTTTTGGTCTACGCCGTCAAAAAAGTATAATTTTATTGCCAGCTGTTTCCTCCTGCCCAGCCGGTGAATTCCTCCCATGAGCCTTCCTATCTGCTGGCTGCGTGCCGTTGCTTCAAAGGGATCCGCATCACGGGACACGGGTTCGCTGTCCGAGCGCAGGGGAGCAGGAATATCACGGTACCGCAAGTCTCTCAAGTAATCCATCATCCGGCACCGCACTTTCCATCTCGCAAATGCTTCAAACGTGCCTCTTTCCGGGTCATATCTATGTCCTTCCGCAAGCAGCGCCATTCTTCCTGCCTGCACCAGATCATCCGCATCGGCTCCATGTTCCCAGGCCATCCTGCGGGCCATGGTGCGGATCAATGAGTCGTGCTCTCTCAACATGGTTGCATCAGTATGCAGTCCTTCTGCCATCCCGTCCCTGAATCCTCTTCGGGATGCAGGGACAGCGCCGGGTTTTGAGGCGTTCTGTAATCGGGTAACTAGTGCCATGTGTGTATATATATTATAACTATTTAAAAACCTATGGTTACTCTGTTATCGCTTTCACTGCATTCACAAAAACATCCCGGAATTCCGTTGTATGCAGGGGTTTTCTTTCCTGCAGATACCGCTGGATTTTTTTATCCAGGGGAAGAGAGCCGAAAAATGGGAGGTTGAATTCTTTTGCCAGTTTTTTCCCTCCACCCGAACCAAACATCTCCCCGCTCATGTTTTCTATGATTCCATATACATTCAGCTTTAGCTTTTGTGCAAATTTTATGCTTCTTCTTGCATCCATTATGCCAAGCTCATTGCTGGTAGTTACAATAACGAAGCCGTGGGGCCTGAGCATCTGGGCTATAGTGAGTGCGGCATCGCTCGATCCGGGCGGCATGTCCAAAACCAGATAATCAATATCCCATTCTACTTTATAGACGAATTCTGTAATTGCAGACGAAATCATCGGGCCCCTCCAGAGCATGGCACTCTTCCCGATAATGGCTCCCATGGAAACCACCTGCAGTTTACCCGACACCAGCGGCTGTATCTTCCCTTCCTTGGCCGTAAGCCGCTCCTCCAGTCCCAATGCCAGCGGAACATTCGGACAGTCGATATCCGCGTCCAGCAATCCCGTCTTTCCTTTTTCGGCGAGTGCCCAAGCTAAATTGATCGCTATGGTTGTTTTTCCCACCCCTCCCTTTCCGCTCCAAACTGCGATGCGTCTTTTTATCTGATTTAATTTATTTTCTAGCTGTTTCTGCTGCTGTTCTAATGGAGATTCGCTCCGTTCGCTGAATTTTTTCTTCCGCTCTTCAAATTCCTTAAGTTCCATAAAACCAGGTTTACACCATTCCTAAAGCCAGCTTGGCCTTCTCGCTCATCCTGTCCGGGCTCCAGGGAGGGTCCCAGACGATCTCTATCTTTACCCGATCCACTCCGGGCAGTTCTTTTACCTTGGCCTCAATCTCGCTCAGCAACTGATCCAACAGCGGACAGGCGGGCGTCGTTAACGTCATTTTAATCTCCACACTCCCTCTATTTTCATGAATGTCATACACCAGTCCCAAATTCACAATATCCATGGCAATTTCTGGATCGTATACGGTCGTCAATTTATCCAGTATCTCTTGTCGGGTTGCCATGGTTATCTCCCTGCTACCGGGTTTATCTCTAGTTGGGATTCCTGCTCTGCGGTATGGTGAATGGTTTCCCCGGCATAATATATCTTGTAACCGCTCTTGGCGGTATGCAGCGTTCTTTCTCCCATCTCCACTGCCGTTACTCCCCTGGCTACGATAACCTCTGCGCGGGTGATGGCCACCGCTCCTTCGGCGGTTTCTTTGGTTAGCATCTCCGCTATTTTGGGCAAGGCCTTAACCGCTCCTTTCGCCGCCAGTTGCAATGCCTTGGCAGCGGTTATCGTAATCGCCACCTCAATGGCCGCGTTTTTCACAAACTCTCCGGAAACCGATAAAAATCCGCTAAGCTGTTCCAGTTCCGCATGGTTCTGCCGGAGCAGGGAAGAGAGGTTTCCGTGTGCATCCCCCAATCCCTCCATCGCATACGCCAGCCTGTCCTGCGCGGTTTGAAGTTGTTGGCGGTCCCCGGAAAACAACGCGCGGGTCATCTGATTATAGGATTCATAGAAGCTTTCCAGTTTCATGTCAAAACGCCTGGCTTCCTGGGCGGCCTGGGCCCATACCCTGGTTTGCTTGCCGCTTAAATATTTCCCTGCTTCTCCCAATACCTCTTTCGTATCCTTTAATGTCACTATCTCTTTCCCACTGGTCCATTCATACAATTGTACAAACGGATGGCCCACAGCCGAGAGCGCTCCTGCTGCCCCGGATCCCAATCCAGCGGCAACCTCCTTTGCCCGGCTGGGTTTGTTTGCTGCGAGTTCGGCCTGCATCTGCTGCAGCGCATCGCCACTTGAACTGGCATGTTCGGCTATTTTTAGCAGCTGCTGTATGGCAGGCCGGTACTGCTGGTACGTGTCCAATGCGGCTTGCTGCTGCTCGGTCAATGGCCGTTGCTCCATCCAGGCGGCGGCCCGCTGCTCCACATCCCGCAGCTGCTGCACGTTTTGCTGGAATGCCTCCTGCTCCTTGGTCATTTGTTTGAATGCCATACATTCACCTGCGGCTGGGCACGCTGTCCCGCACGGAATTCTCCCTGTGCAATTCCAATATCCGCTTCAGTGCCGGATCGTCTGCAACGGCGGCCTGCCACTCCGAGGCTACGCGGGGGTTTATGCGTACGGCCCATTGAATAAACAGTCCTTTTTCCGGCAGTGCCACTTCCCCATCTTCTACTTCTGCATGCAACCGTTCCACTGCCTTGGCCGGGTCAATCAGTTTGTTGTGAAACATCATATACGTTGCAGTCGTTGCAATGCCATGCAGCAGCAAATACTCCTCTGATGAAAACGGCATCCGCATCCCTGCTCCGGCCCGAACCAGCTGCACCGCTGTTTCAAATCCCTGCTCCCCAAACCGCGCCAGCCCGTATGCCAGCGTTTTCATGTATCGAAACCGCCGGAGATTGGTTTTTCGGAGCTGGCTGAAATCCTCCGGACTCCTACCCGCCAACAAAACCTGTTTCCGGATCTCTTCGAGCGCTTTTCCTTTGTATCTATCTACAAAGCTCTGCATAATGTCAAACCGTGTCTGCTCGCTTAAATCTTCGGCCAGGATGGCAAAAACGATGCTGCGCGCCTTTTCAAACGGCAATTTCTCCATGGCTTCGGCTGCCCGTTGCTTGGCATTGGATTGAGTTGCAACTATCGCCATATCATCTCCTCCTTTGCATGCAATGTGTTCTACTGCCGGAACCGTTGCCAATACCAGCGATATTGCCGTTCTCCGGATTATCTGAAATCGTTGTACCATGCTACTATATTTACTATGGCTTAGCGTTTTAATAGCTTGTTCTTTAATCGATGCTATGCCGGATAAAAAATGTGAGGAGCTGGTGAAAGCGGAAAAATACCCGGAGCTGTTGAATTACTGCAACGAGCGGTTGCAAATCCAATCCGATGATGAAACATACCTCTTTTACCAGGCCGTTGCGTACACCGGCCTTAAAAATTTCCCTTCCGCCACGAACGTTTTTACGAAACTCTTCAACCGCACGAAAAAATATTTTTATCTCCTCTGCCGCGGCCTGGTGCGCTTTCTGGCCATGGAATTCAGGGAAGGGCGGAAGGATTTGCATACCGCCATCGAAAACGACGATCGCTACGGAAACATGATCTTTGCCTACCGGATTGCCAGTACCTATTACGACGTAGAAGACGCGCGGGATGCATTGAAAAAGGCCCTGGTCCTTAATCCAAAAGCCAGTATGGAAGAACTGGAAAAGTTTTTTGAAAAAATAGCAGAGGACGCATCCGTGCAGGATCGTCTCCTTATCGTCCGGGTGATGGAGCTGCTGAAATCCCTATGAGCCGTTTAACTGCCCTACGATCCTGTTCTGCACTTCCTTCATCTCCCCTTCGCCGTACTTCCCGGCCGGCCAGTTGAAACCAAACGCATCGCCCTTGAACCGGGGGATCAGGTGCAGGTGAAAATGCATGACGAACTGGTGGGCGATTTTCCCGTTGTTCTGTATGAGATTTAACCCCTCCGCCTCCGCGGCGGTTTTAATGGCCGGTGCCAGCCGCCCCGCCACGCGGATGATATCGGCCAGTACATCCCCCGGCATCCCGAATATGTCGGCATAGTGCCTTTTCGGTATCACCAGGCTATGGCCCCTGTTCAAGGGTGCAATGTCCAGGAACGCCAGCGAGTGCTCGGTTTCATACAGTTTTGCGCACGGTATCTCTCCCTGTACAATTCTGCAGAAAATGCAGTCCCTCATGTCCTCATAGTGGGCCATGCAGTTAAAAAAACTATCTAAGAATTTCCATGGTGGATGAAATTTATTTCAGGCATGAACGGTTGCGGGCGCATCAGAGCGAGTTGCTGAAGGACAGCTATGCCTCCGTTTCCAATAGGAAGCATCTGCTGGCCCATGCGGTTACGGGTTTGGGAAAAACCGATGCAACGGTGGGAGCGGCCCTCACCCATGCGCTTAGGGAAAATCTCACCGTATTCTTCCTCACCCCGAAAATCTCCCAGCACAGAATAGCGCTGGATGTGGTGCGGGGCATCGAAAACAAGTATCATCTAGGACTGCGTGCGGTGGATATGGTCGGGCGGCGCTACGCCTGCATTGACGATACGCTGGGCGACCTCGACCACGATGGGTTTTACTATTCCTGCCAGAAAAAGCGTACGGACGAGACGTGCGAATTCTACGGGAACGCCAGAGGCTACAATCCGCTGGGCGAGGCCAAGGCGAACCAGCGGTTTGAAAAGATGCTCCAGGGCTATGGTCCCTCCCGTACCCACCATCAGCTCATCCAGCTGGGAGAAGAACACTATTCCTGCCCCTACGAATGGATGATCAAATTGGCTGCGCTTTCCAACGTTATCATCGCGGATTATTTCCATCTGCTGGTACCTTCTATCCGGGATATATTTCTTAAAAAGATCAAAAAGGATATCCGGAAATCCATCGTTATCGTGGACGAGGGCCATAATTTAGCCCGGCGGGTACGGGAACACCTGTCCAGCACAATAAACTCCTTTATCCTGAGAAAAGCAGAAAAGGAGATGCACCTGCTGGGAGTGGAAAAAATCCCCCTGGAAAGGGCGTTTAATGCCTGGTGCGAGGAACAATTAAAAAACCAGGATGAAGCTTTGCTTTCTTCTGCCTCGCTCCATGATTTTCTGCATAGTCTAAACCTGAAAAGCGATGAATGCGCCGGTTATTTCGAGCATCTCGGATCGGTTTTTATCGAGCGTACCAGTCGCCGGAGCGCCTGTCTAAAACTGTCCAAATTCATCGCCGAATGGGAAGGCGATGGCCCCGGCATTGTCCGTATTTTACGCAAACGTTCCAATGGTTTTTTCCTCTCCAAGCGGTTTCTCGATCCTTCCAAGGCCACCTCCCTGCTCAACCAGGCCCATGCCTCCATCGTCATGAGCGGGACGCTGCTCCCATTGGAGATGCACCGCGATATCCTCGGGATGGAGAAGAACCGCAGCATCCTGAAGCAGTATCCTTCTCCCTTTGACGACCAGCGCCAGATCCATATCATTGCGGATAACGTTACTACGCGTTACTCCCAGCGGACGTTCGAAAACTACCAGCAGATGGCCGCGAGCATCGACCGCATCGTGCAGTGCGCCCCTCCTGGCATCGCGCTCTTTTTCCCTTCCTATACGGTTATGAACGCCGTTGTTCCGCTGATGCAGTCGGCTCCGCTCCTTCTTCAAAGAGAAAGAATGAATTCCAAGGAAGTAGCCGCGCTCATCCGCCGTTTCCAGGCCGGCAGGCATGTCCTGTGCGCGGTGCAGGGCGGCAGCCTGGCGGAAGGCATCGACTATTCCAATCAGGAGATCCGGACCGCGGTGATCGTGGGTGTTGCATTGGACGAAATGTCGCTGGAAGTGAAGGCACTCATCGATTATTACGAGGACAAATTCGGCCAGGGATGGAACTACGGTTATCTCTATCCGGGCATCATCAAGGCATTGCAGGCGGCCGGCCGCGGCATCCGCAAGGAGAGCGACCGTCTCGCCGTCGTTTTCATGGATGAAAGGTTTAAATGGAAGAACTACCGAACGCTTCTGGGGAAGAAATCCTTTATCGTAACCGCGGAGCCGGAAAAATACGTGGAAGAATTCTGGAGGGAGCAGGATGTTGTTCACCGACAAATACGCGCCTAAAAAACTGGACGATGTCATCGGGCACGAGGACGCGAAACGCCGCGTAAAGCAGTGGATGCTGAACTGGATGCATGGCAAACCCCAAAAGCCGGTTATTCTGTACGGGCCGCCGGGCATCGGAAAAACCGGCATGGCCTACGCCCTGGCGCACGAACTGGACCTGGACGTGCTGGAGCTCAATGCCAGCATGCTGCGCAACCGGCAGCACGTCGAAAGATTGTTGGGCGGCGCCACCCTGGCGGAATCGCTCAGCGGAAGGAAAAAGCTGTTCCTGGTAGACGATGTGGACATATTCCAGAAAAGCGATCGCGGAGGGGTAGCCGCACTGGCCGCCTTCTTAAGAGAATCCCGCTACCCGTTCATGCTTACCGCCCTCAATGCCTGGGAGAAAAAACTCGCACCGGTGCGCATGCTGTGCGAACTGCTCCAGCTCCGCCGCGTAAGCAAGCCCGCGCTGCATTCTTTTCTTAAAAAAGTCGCCCATAGGGAAAAGCTCCCTATCTCCCCCGAAGAAATAGAGCATATCACCGAGCACAGCAGCGGCGATGTGCGGTCGGCATTGAACGACCTCCAGCTCGGCCGTCGCAGCGACCGCGACCGCGAAGAGGACATCTTCCACCAGGTGCGCACGATCTTCAAGGCGCAGCGCTACATGGACGCCCGCGAAGCGTCCCAGGGCAATGCGGATTACGACCTGCTCAAGCTATGGATCGATGAGAACATACCGTATGAATACGATAAAACCGCCGATCTTGCCCGTGCGTTTGATCGGCTTTCGCGTGCCGATGTATTTGAGGGGAGGATCCAAAAATCCCGCTGGGTGCTGCTGCGTTACTGCTTCGATCTGCTGACCGCCGGCGTTGCACTAAGCAAAGAAAAACCCTACCTGAAATTCACCCGCTATCAGTTTCCCACGTACCTCAAGCAGATGAGCGTGACCGTTGCCCGTCGCGCGCTGCGCAGGGCGGTTTCCAAAAAAATAGCGGCCCGCACCCATACCAGTGCGCGGGATGCCGTTTCCTATTTTCCGCTGCTGCAGGTGCTGGCCCAACCGGATCCGGAGCGGTTTGCCCTGTTCTACCGGCTGGAAGAGGAGGAACTGGCCTATCTGCTGGAAACCAGCGTGCATAAAATACGGAAATAGCGCTACCCCAGATGGGACAATAAAAACAATATGGCTGCAATCCCTCCCAGCAATAATAACGGTGCAACGATTTTTGCAATCGCGATAATGGAATTGATCGTGCTTACGATCTCAATAGAATGCTTGGCACCGATGACGCGGATGCCAAACCATTTCTTCGCTGCAAACATCCGTGCAGGCTGCATGTCCATCAGCGCTTCCCGGGCGGCACCGCAGATAAGTGCCTGTACGTTCTTGTCCTCGCGCAGGGGGTTGAGGACTCCTCGCACGCTGTTTACCTTATGGGTATCGGTGGTATATATAGCCACATAGGCCTTTTTTCGATGGGCCTGAACAACGTTTTCCACTTCCTGTATCATTCGCTCCCTGAATGAGGGCGTGATGCCGTTGCAGTCGATCAAGACCAGCAGGTAGAGCGGATCGGAGGAAATCGCCGCAATGCGGATGCCGCCGTTGGCAATAAGGGGATGTTTGGGATACCGCTCCGCCACGCCCAGCCGCAGCGGTTTTGCCGCGCCTTTCTTCCGGAGGGCATCGTGCATCGCCTGCAGGTAGTTAAAACTTACTTCACCTCCAGGATCGAAGGTGGTGACTTCTCCGGTTTCGCAGTTATGCTGGTCGACGGCAATCGCATGCTCCAGCTGTTTCTCGGCCTCGGCCATCATGCCCAGTCCCACCCCGAAATTGATGTCCTCGGTAACGTAGGGCGCCCGGGTGAAACCTATAAAACCGCTGTCGCCAATGCGCAGCAAATCCGCCCGGCATTCGTTCGACCGGCCTGCAACAAACGATACCTTGGCCGGACGGAACCGGGCTTCTTTCAACGCCTCCCGGCAGGTTTCCAGTATGTGGTCTATTTCCTTGGAGGAGATGGGGTTCAGGTCATGCGTAACCGTGCCATGGAATACAAAGCTCCGGACACCCGTTCTTTTCCTTAGCAGCTGAGGGATCAACGCAGAGAACTCGCTGCCTCCCAAGTTGCCGAACGGTCCAAAATGCACATAGGGCACCAGAAAAAGCACGGTATCGTTTTTTCGCTTAAAAGCGATCATCCCCAGCAGCGTCTTGGCCCGTTCGCCAATCCGTGCAAAGGTTTTTTCCAGTTCTTTGCTTTCCGAAAGCCACTGCGCCGCAAATAACGCAATCGCATCGGTACTGCTGATACCGATGTTCTTCTTCATCGGCGCATTGATGATGAAAAAGAAAACGTATACCGCAGCCAGGAGCACCACGGCCGCCAGGTAGAACTTAGCAACGGAAAGCGGCACTTCGCTTTCAAAATAAAGGATCTGGCTGCTGAGCAAAAACGCCAGGTGAAAGAGCAGCTGGATGCCCGCAAAGAGCAGCGACCGGTAGCGGAGCGTAAACACCAGGCGCGCAATCACATACCATAAAATAAACACCAGCGCCGCACCAAAGATCACTGCCAGTTGTGCGTAAAACGGGTTGACGGATGCCAGCCAATAGCCCGTTCCGTACGCCAGCGCATAGATCACTTCGGCAGCGGTAACCAATGCCGCAATCCGCTTGAATGGCATGCGGAATATCATCAGCTTGACGCTTAGCGCGGACAGCAATGCGGGCAGCGTCAGCAGCAGCAACCCGTCTAGCGCGCCTTTAATCAGCAGGTCGGCACCCTGCGCGGCTGAAACGTTGATGGCGATACCAAATACAATACCCAGAATGACAATCGCCACCAGAAAATACCGTACCGGCGGCAGGGAAACGAAATAATTGCTAAGCTTGAGCATGCTTTCAACATTCCCCATGTCGATCGGTTTTTATATGCTAATCGGTCCATTAAAAACCTATGTTGATCTGCCCCAAATGCGGTGCCCCAAGTACCGAAATAGAATTTATCGAGCCCTTTTGTATCCGTTGCTACCCTGTTCATCTCCGCATACCGAGAAATATCACTATCACCCAGTGCAAGGATTGTAAAAAGATAAAGCAGGGCGGGGACTGGGTGAAAAGAGAGGACGCAGCGCTGGCGGAAAACATCATCCAAAAATGCAAGGGCGAATTTGAAAGCGCCAAATACAACGTGGACCGGCAGGAAGCCGTGTTTACGGTCAAGGGAAAGACCATCATCCGTCCCATTCCGTTGGAAGAAGAGGTCATCCTCTGTCCCAACTGCTCCCGCCGCCGGGGCGGCTACTACGAAGCCATCCTGCAGTTCCGCGGCCCGGAAAACCGGGTGAAAAAGCACTCCCAAAGGGCTGTCACATGGCTGAACAAACACAGCTGGGTGAGCAAAATCGATGAGCACAAGGACGGTATCGATGTATATGTAGGCAGTTTTCAGTCCGCCCAGCAATTCGTCCAACTGCTTGGCAGAAAACACACCCTCACCAAAAAGCTGGTAGGCCGGCGAAAAGGAAAGCGGATCTATCGGAGCACGTTTGCGATTCGCCTCTAGTGTTTCATCATATCTCTCCAATCCATTCTCTGTAAAAGATTCAAGCTGTCCGGCACCGCGATCAGGTTCACCAATGTCGTCTTCACCCGTGCCAACAGGACGAATGCAGCCGCGGCTGCCGGGCTCACCCCAAACAGCGCCATGACGAGCGTTCCTCCGCCCTCGCTCAGGCCGATACCGGCAAGCGTAGGCGATGGCACGAATTCCAGCATGGTAATCAAAGGCTGGAAGAAATAGTAAAACACCACCTCCGGAAACGGCGAAACATTGATGGTAATACCCAGGCTTTTAGCTACGAAATACCAGGAGATCGCCTTCATGCTCCAGGTATACGCCAAAATAACGAGAATATCCGGCGTTTTCTTCACTACGACGTGTGCGTGCTGCTGCATCCGTTTCACCAGCGCAACCATCGATCCGACCAGCGGCCAGCGGGAAGCGAATTGAAACAGTCGCAGAAACCTTGCGGAAAACAGCGCCAGGAGCATGATCGCAATGAAAACCGTCATCGCCGCCGTTCCAAGGAAAAGGATGGAGCTGTCCTCTGCATTCAGGAAATGGATTACGATATAATACACGGCCAGCGTTCCTGCCGTCAATTTCAATGCAAAGTCAAATATCTGCGGCCCCCATATGGAGAGCAGCGCCCGTTCCGAAGGAACGTCATGCTGGTGGTGCAATGTAGCCGCAGCAGCGAAGTATCCCGCCCGTGCAGGCGTGAAATCCGCCAGCAGCATGCCCACCCAATGGGAGCGGGCAATCGCCGTCCACGAAGCTTTGACGCCGCTCTCCTCCAGCAAAATCCTGATCCGCGTGATCATGCCCAGGTACATCAAGAGTAAAAAAACAATTGAAATAAAAAGAAAAAACAAATCCAGCGAGGCGAACGCCCCTAGTACTTCCATGATGCCTACATAATAGAGAATAGCCGCAATCAGCACAATGGATATGGCTGCATTGATGAGTAGGATGTGGTTCTGCCGCATGGAAAAAAGTTAAAAGGAAAGTATTTATTATAGCGCACCTAAGAAAAAACGCGGTGCGCTTATATCAAACCAACCTGTGCAGAGCAGTATTCAAACTCCGAAAAACTTTATTGGTTTGATATAGCACCACTATTGGCAAGCCAAAAACATTCCATTTTAGTCCTTCTCGTAGCTGTTTTTTCTAGATTAAAGAAACTTTAACCCTAGTGAAAATAGTATTAAAGCTACCCCGTGCATGTTATCGCTACCTTAAAGTTTTTCTAAGGTAGTAGAAACACATATAAAATCAAAAAGCGTAATCTTTCAAATGAACTCGATTTCCGTTCTGCGTTTAGGCCACCGCTTACCCCGGGATGAAAGGATCACCACCCATGTAGCGCTGGTAGCCCGTGCCTTCGGTGCACAGGAAATCATCTACACCGGCCAGCATGACGGCAGTTTAGAAAAAAGCGTTTCCGGCATTGTGCAGAACTGGGGAGGAACATTCTCCATCCAATACGAAAAAAATGCGATCGCAGCGATAAAAACTTTTAAAAAAAATAATTTCGCTATCGTCCATCTCACCATGTACGGCATTCCCCTACCCGAGAAAATCCAGCCGGTCCAATCCCGGAAAAACCTGCTCATTATCGTAGGCGGCGAGCAGGTGCCCAGAGAAGTTTACGAGCTGGCCGATTACAATATTGCCGTTACTTCCCAGCCGCATAGCGAAGTGGCCGCATTGGCAGTATTCCTCAACCAACTACGGCAAACCAAACCGCTACAACGCGAATGGGACGAACAATTCAAAGGAAAAACAAAAATCGAGCCCAGCGAAAAAGGGAAGAAACTGAACTCATGATTTTGACTTTAACCAGTCCTTATTTATCGAAGAATAAACCGATTTCAGCAGTTTTGCCTGCTTTTTCGACCAAACCCTATTGGGCTGGCTTTTTATGATACCGGCTATCCGGTCTATAAACCGTAACGAGGCCCGTATATCCTTTTTTCGTTCCCGTTTCATTTTTCCCAGGTCAAGCAAATGAACCACCGAGGTTATGCAATTTACTGGAAACTTTTAATTTCTTTGCAAAATGAACAATCTTCCTTTGGTCCAAATGCTCCTTAAATATGTCAAAAAGATATCGTGCATCCTCCCAATCCTTTTTGGATCCCAGGTACAGTTTATACGCTACCTGAAGTTCCAAAGGAGAAATGTTTATTTTGTGCTTTTTATTGATCGTTACCTCCACGGGATGGCTAAGCGATAAGAACCCAAGCGCATCTCTGGGTTTTTTTACCTCCATGTTGGGCGAAATCTCATTTTTTCTGGCCACGCGGAACGGATCATTATGCTGAAAAAGAAGTTTAAGCGTATCCCAGGATCCCGCGTTAATAATCCAATGATCCTTCTGCAGTTCTTTGTATAATGCAAACAGTTTTTTTTCGTCTATTTCCTCTATAAAAATATCCACATCCTCTGTAATCCTGGGACGACCGAAAAGCAGGACAACATATCCGGACATTAAAACATATCTTATTCCTACTTTACCCAGGATGGCGGTAAAACCCAGGACAAACTCATCCAGTACGTTCAGTTCCTTGTCCAGGCGAATCTTCCCTTCCCCATACCCGTATTCCATGCCCCTATTAAGCAATGAAGCGTTAAAATGCCTTTTCCTGTGGCATCAGTCTTTTTTTGCATCTTTTCTTGAAAAATCCCCAAAAATTTCCAGTCCTGGGGCGGTTCCTATGCTTGGCAGTGCCTCCAGCGGCATGTCGATAAATAGTTCCCCATCCCCGAATCCATACTCCTCCTCAAAGGCCCTCCGGGCTTCCAGCGCTGCCGTGAATTCCCCGAATGTTTCCAGTCCTTCCACCGGGCTTACGGAAGGCAGCGGCCGTCTTCTTTGCCGCATAAGCTGCTCTATCTCTGCCGTTATCTGTTTCGCCAGTCCCTGTCTTTCCTCTCCGCTTAATTCACGGCTCGTTATGCTTAGCCTCCCATCTGCCATCAGCTTAACCGGACTGTAGTAATCCCGAAGACTGGTAGCTCTGCGATACCTGTCCGGTGCTACAATGGCTAAAAAATTCCTGCCATTAAGGAAATCGGATAACGTCCCCTCATTGTACATCCTAAGGAATTCCTCTGCCGTATGCACCTCTCCATCAAATTGGAAGGCCCTATTCGTGGTGACGTGCAGGTGGGGGGTTTTCCCTGCCTGTGTATTCCCGCTGATCGCAACGATCGGTAGGGGCTTACCGGGTTCTGCCCTTATCTCCCTTCCGATGTGCCTTTCGTTCAGCAAGCCCAATGTTGCCCCGGAAAGATGGGCAAAGAGCATGAAATACGGCTTTTCCGGATCCGGCACAAAAAACACCACCCCATTGCCGATGCTTTGGCCGGCATGGCTGTCCTTTTTGCAAACCCCTATCAGAACGACCGTTGGGGCCGGCAGAAGAACCGGTGTGCCTATGCGCACCACCAGGTCCACACCTGCATGCCGTTTGCTTCCGTGGTTTCTCGATGCGCCGAAATACCGCGTTCCTGTTCTTTCGATAACCTGGCGAATGGCATGTTTAAACGGATCGGTTCTATGTCTTTCGGGTGCAGAGAAAGTTGGATGAGCGGGTTCCGCATGCACCGGCCCTTCGCCAAGTACCAGTCCGGATAGTGCAACCGCTGCTGCGCGAACGGTGCCCATGGCTGGCGTGAATGCTCGTGTATGTAGTCTTCGCATTATCTATCCCACATATCACTATAAATAAAAACTTATTTAAAGATGCGGTATTCTATACCCCTGCTCAAACCCGCCAAAAATTATGCTCCTGCTTCCCCCGTCTTTCGGGGTTTGATCCCGGCCAGCCGGTCCTTTCTTTTAACCGGAACAGCGGATTCCGGGCCCCATTCGGTATAGGGCTTTGCCTTGCGCGGGTTTCTTAAGGTTCCTTCGGTGATTTTAAGGTCGTGGTCAGCAAGGTATTCGGCATTTTGCAGGACAGTATCAATCGGCGTACGTGTTCCCTCACCTATTCTGAGGCGAAGGATAGGGATAGCTACGCCGGGACTATACAAAGCATTCATAATTTCCTTGGCCACTTCTCCTAACCTATATCCTGCAGCGGATTCCGCAACTATCGTCATTGTCCTGACAAACTTGGCCAGGTCTTCGTCTGTTCGAAGTATCCCCCGATCAAAACCATCCCTGAAAAGGCTTGCCAAAACCTCTTCGGGCTGCTGCAATCCTCCCTGGGCTGTTGCCGCTATCAACCTAAACACCAACGCCTGGCGGACTGGGCTGTTTCTATAATCGCTTCTATGCTTGACCTTATGTTCAGCAGCCCCGTAAAGCGGTCTTTCAATATCAAAAACCTCGCCTGATGTTACCCGCCCAAAAAGGTTTATCCCTGGTCCACGTTGCAACTTATCTCCTAACGCTCCTATGGCTGCCGCATACTCAAGCATAGAATAAGAATCATGTAACAGTCCCGAGCTTATAGCCTTGGAAAGCATCCTTTCCACCAATATGAATTCACCCGGATCTAAATTGTCAGAGAGCCAACTAACGAAACCGATAGCAAGCGTGTTAAATACTTCCACCCCTGCTCTGGATGCACCTGCAATTACCGGGGTGATAAGGAAATCATCCACAGCCTTTCTCTCCGGCGATTTAGTCCGTCCTGCCAAGTATCCGTATGCAACCGCTTCCTGGTTCAAGATTCTTGCGCTGAGGGCACCTTCCTGTGCCTTACTTGTAGTTTCTGCAAAACTTTTCAATACCCTTTTCGTTAACTCGACCGCAAAGTCCGGGCTGCGGGGCGGCTTAAGCTGGAACGCCTCCAGAAAAGAGTAATGGAAGGTGGATAAGATAAGAATCTTCTCCAAGTATGTTGTTTCTATCCCCATATTTTGCAGGTTTCGTAGATTCCTGTCTACTTTTTCTACCAATCTCTCTCCACCTGGAACTGAAAGCCTTTCTGCCTCTGTTGATGGCCTCTGCCATATATCCTTTAACGCCTGCAGCATTTCCACGTAAATCTTGCTTTGCATCTTTTTTGATTTTGCTGCAGCATAAAAGGCATCTATAAACGCCTGCGGGTACTGTTCCTCTATCTGACGTAATTTATCCAGAACGGTTAACAAAAGCAGGCGTTCCCGCTCTGTCAACAGGTTGTTCTTCGGATCCAGCAGCTCCTTTAGCTTTTCTTCCGTGCTTTTGGACAGGCGCATATCCCTGCCTTTCAAAACACTGGGAATGAGTTCTGCTGTAGTCGTCATATAGGCCGCTCTTTCCGCCGGCGTCGTGTCCAGCCATTTGGCCTTTAAGTATAATACCGCATCCTCCAGCTTTCCTGTTTTACTATGGGTAGCCAGGATCTCTGCAAAAATGGCCTTCAGCAGCTTGGTATCCGGCTCGGGCCTTGCCACCCCTCCAACCTCGTCCTTTGATGCGGCTTTTATAAGCTCTGCAAATGCCGTTCGCGCATCCGGCGAGGCATCGCGTCCGTCCAGGGCTTTCTTTACCTCTTCCAGCTGCCTGTTCATCTCGGCTGGCGTTCCGCCGGCCTGGACGATCTTCTGGTATTCTATTATCGTCTTCATGAATTTTACTACTGCCTCTTCACCATGCTCTGTCATCAGCATGAAGGTGCCAAACAGGAACAGGTCCTTCTGCTTCGGGGTTAGTGTTATCAAAAAACTCCTGAGTGCTGCACTGGCTTCCTCCGAAGCCCCGCTGTGCTTTAAAACGTCAAAAATAATGTCCTCCACCGGCTTCCTTAAATCGACAATACTGTGCCGCACAAGTACAACATACATCCTGTCCAGTTCCTTCATTATCTTCGGCCAGGACAAATCGCCTTTGGCGATGGTCGGTTCCATGGCATCTTCTATTTGTGTAGGGGTAGCGTGTGTTGGCATACTACTATAATTCGGAGCAGTATTTATTAATCTTTGCGGTTGCTTTGCATGGGATAAAGAGGATATGAGTGGTGCCATTCCTAACGTCAGAGCCAGCAGTGCGGATGGATGTCTGGACCTGCTGTCCTTGGGTTTACCGGTAACTATTTTTCCCCATCTTTAAATATTTGCCACAAGACTGCTTTTCGACCTGGACTGGATGAACTCCCCGAACGTCTCGAGCCCTGCCGCTTTGATTTTCGCCAAAAAAGGATTCTTTCTCTTTTTCGATACGGTTTTTGCCTTCTTCTTGGATGGTTTTGCCATGGACCTCACCTTTTTTTCCTTTTCGCCGGTTTCTCTTCCCCCCCTTCTCTCCTTCTTCTTGAAAATTCACCCAGCGTTTCTACGCCCGGAACGGTTGGCGGAAGCTCGACTCTGGGCAGTTCGGCTTCTCCCGCTTCCCCTGCCGCTGCCGCCTCTGCCGGCTTCCCTGCATCCTCCAGATCCCTCAAAAACCCTGCTTTCTTCTCGTTTTCCCAGCTGCCTCTCTGTATGATGTTGTAGATCGCCAGCACGGTCGCCATCTTCTCATCCAATACGCCGTCCATGGTAAAGCCGGTCACGGTCCTGAATCCTTCCCTTTCTTCCATCACCGGCTTTCCCTCCTCGAGCCTGATCATGCCGGTTTCCTGCAACGCATTCAGAAAGGCGCGCGCCTTGTCGGAGTCCTTCTGCGCATAGTAACTCAGGAATACCTCCAACTGCGTTACCATATGGTTGAAACTGTCGTCGTATCTGCCGTTCGGTCGTACGCCCATCCCTCCGCCGGCTGTTTTCACAAACTGCTTGAACTCTTCATCTCCCTGCAACAACTTCAGGTAGAGCCGTTGGACCGTTTCCACCCGTCCCTGCTCCAGTTTCCTCCGTGCATTTTGCTGGGTATATTCTCCCCCGATATCCTGCCGCTGGCCTTCGGGGCCCACCAGACCCATGGTGATCAGCGCTTCCGCCGGTTTGGGCCCGCCCTGGAAAAACAAATGCGCCATCTGTTCCGGATTCTCCATCCGTGCGCCCGGCACGTACAGCCGTTCCAGCCGTGCAGTGAGCGTTTTCCGTTGTTTTGCCAGTTCCCTCCATACAGCAACCGCACCTCTTTGATCAAACCTTGCTTTTAACCGATCATCAAAAATCGCATTAAACTGCGTCGTTAATCGCGGCCCCAGCGCCTCCTTCATCCCATCCCTGAACTTTTCATCGCGCAGGTTGTCCACTGTAAATAACCGTATAAATGACCTTCGGTCTCCTCTTCCGGTTTCAATGAATCTCCGCAGTTCTTCGCCTGCCTTCCTGCCTTCCTCTTCCAGCGATTGTGCTTGGGCCTGTGCTGCCATCATCATATGTTCCCCGAATGGTTTTTTAAAGCTAAATGCGCTCACCGCAACTACGCCGCTTAGCGCTAAGCGCAAAACCCTTCTCCCCATATATTCATTATGACTTTAAATGAATAAATTCTTTTACATCAAAGATTCGGTATCCGTCCTCTCCTGCGCCCTCTTCCATGTCTCGTTCGCCGTGGTTTGGCTTCTGCTGGTTTCTTCTCCCGTGTTTTTTCTGCTGCTTCTTCTGTTATCACTTCCTCCACCTTCTTGGGCGCTTTCAACAGCCCTCGTCCTGCGTAAATTGCCTGCAGGGAATCCGACAGCATCAATCCGTCCAATCGCTGATCTTCTTTCGCAAGCTGGTCAAGCAGTTGCATCTCCTTTCCTTCGGCTACGTTTTCCTTGAACCAGTCCTGCGCCATCCTGCCTGCAGCCTGATAGATGGAATGGATGAGCCAGGGGATTGTTTTCCCGGTAATCACCGGTGAAGGCGGCCGTGCCCTTCCCAGCGTTGCTTCCCGGAGTTCCTGCAGACTTTTAAATCTGAATCGCAGGCGCGGAACCGTCTCTGGCCCTATCTCCGTGGCGAGATGCTGCGTGCCGTAGCCGACCGTTCGCTTTAAGTAATAGAAGAATACCGGCGACAGGAGCAGCTGCATGTCCGGGTTGGCCCGGGCCATCGCATACGGAATACGGAAAGGTAGCTTGGCTCCCCACCGTCCTAATCGTACTACATCCGCCCCCAATCCTATTGCCGTTTCAAAAACCAGTGCGGTTTGTGCAAGCTCCGCACTTATCTGCGCGTGGCGCATAGCGGTCTGCTGGCCTTCTGCCGTTGTAATATCTGCTTTGGCCAGCTGCTGGGTAAGTCCTCTTTGCTCTTTCCATAACTCAATGAATCGTGCGACGGGTCGTGTTCCGTATAACCGCTCCAGCAGTCCGCGCGTCTTCTGGGCCTGTGCCATGGCTTTGGGGCCCAAACGGCCTGCCGCGCCAGCGGCCATCTGCGCCAGCCATCCGGCTTTTTGAACTACCCATGGGCCGGCTGCCCCATGCTCGGCTGCGGCCGCCCTGCTCATTGCCGTCTGGATGGCATCCCGGTCTGCCTGCAAAAAGGCGATCCTGGCTTCTACTTCTGCGGAGGGTTTGCCTGCATCCTGCAATCCCTTTAACTCTTTTTGCGCATCCCCTAGCCCCTCCAATACCGTCTTCATATTTGCTTCCAATGCTTCCCTTCCGGTTGCCTTGGCGCCCTCTTTCTCCGCGGCTTCGGCCGCTTCCTGCGCAAGGCGCTGTAAATGTTTTGGCGACATCTCGGCCATTACCTGCAGCTGGTATGCCTCCAGCACCTGCAATCGCGTTGCATCGTCCATTTTCGGGATATCATCGGTGAGCTGCTGCAGCATTTTTCTAAAGCGTTGCGGGGTGCTAAGGTATTTCCATATCTCTTCCGCGGCCGCCAGCTGTGCCCGGCGTAACCGGCTGCCTTCCCGGGCGTCGGTTGCCAACCGGTTTTTTATCTGTTTCCCGCTTTCCCACAATGCGGTCCGCGCATTTTTCAGCTCTTCCCCTTTCATTCCCCGCTTGCCCATCTCGATGCTCA
>DATDYG010000020.1:0-5412 GCA_035289085.1 Candidatus Bilamarchaeaceae archaeon
GTAATGAAGAATATGGGGCATAAAATAGGTAAGAGTACTTTGTTAGAACTGGAACAGTTGTTTGAAACCGCTTATCTAGCCTTTTTTGTCCCGGTATTCTCAACAAAAATAAAGGACGAGGCACTTTATCCTAGAAAAGTCTACCTTGGCGATACTGGATTTTTCTATGCCGCAAGAGGAAAAAAGAATTTTGGAAGAGTGTACGAAAACGCCGTCTTTTTACAGCTTAGAAGAAAGCTCACTCCGTTAGGGCGGATTTCTTATTATAGATCAGCCGGTAACCAAGAAGTGGATTTTATCATACGGCAGGGAAGCGAAGTCAAGAAACTTATTCAGGTCGTGTATGAATTGGATGACGAAAAAACGAAAGAACGAGAGCTTAAAGCACTAGTTGAAGCTGCCGGTGAGTTTGGTTTGGATGGGAAGAAAGGGGAACTATTAGTAATTACCAAAGATTACGAAACCAAAGAAGAGGTTGACGGTAAGAAAATAACCTACAAGAAGCTCTGGAAGTGGCTAATAGAAGAAAACCGATGAGGTGATCGTATGGGTGTTGATTTTTATGTGGTGGTTCCGAAACTAGGGATAAGAATTTATGTAGGAAGACACATATCAGAAGAAAATTCTGAAGAATTTATGGAAAAATTGATAGTTATCTCCCTATCAAAAGGCAAGAAAAGCTTAACCGATATAGCCAAAGAATTGAATGAGCCAACAACAACTATTGGCAGATACCTGCCTATCCTGATGGAAAAGGAACTTGTGATTAAGGAATCCCGCGGAAGCTATAAATTATTGGATAACTTGTTTGGCTATTGGGTTAAACAAAAGTATGCAGCCGTTTAGTGAATTATAAAAACTTTTATTATAAAGAATTTTATAATAGCAAAACAGCCATTTACGTAAATAGCCATTTATGGTTGCTATTTTTACGCCGTCATTTTCCCGTCCGCAAGCCGTCTGCAAAAAGCCTTATTCTACATACGGAAAACATCCAGTCAAGCGACTGAAAGACGTGGGTAAGACTATAACAAAAAGTTATATGCAGGGGAAGAGATTCGAACTCTTGTAGGTACTAAACCACAGGCTTCTGAAGCCTGCGCATTTGGCCGCTTCAGCCACGTTCCGCCAATTATTTATATTTTTTATTTGTTGGCTGTCACGCGTCTCTGCCACCCCTGCGAATGAGATGAGCGGGGGTGTGATGGAATAGCAATTCCAACCCCACCCCTGCAGCGAATGTAAATGAGCGAAGGGGGCTTGAGTTGCGAAGCAACTTGGCAGGCTTTGGATGGAACGCCGTCCAAACCAACTGCCACCCCTGCACCTAAAACGCAGAGGGGAAGTTCCAGAGAACGATGCTTCGTTCTCTGTCTCTCCAAAAGCTTCGCTTTTAGAGATCCCCTTCTCCATCTTCGCGCAAGCGAAGAGACAAGGAATAACCATTCCTTGGATTTTTAGTTTAATTCTGATCCTCCCCCCTTAAAAATAAGGTAGCTATCTTCTTCCCGGCCTCTTTTTGTGGGAGGGTTTCTTCCGCCTGGACTTTTTGGCCGGGGAATGCTTCTGGCCCTTTAACACTTTGGCGAGCGGGTGGCCCTGGAGGACGAGGTGTTTGAGCTTGTCCTTGTTTTGGGAAGTGGAAAGCCTGTCGATCTGACGTAAACGGTTCGCATGGTTGCGGTAGGCTTTCACCGCTGCGGCATAGGCATCCCGCATGTGCACGTCCAGGATATCCGTTCCGATGGCTCTTTTTTCCTTGGTGGTGAGGTTTTGAGGAGGGGAATACAATGAAACGTTCAGGCGGGCGGAAATTTTGGAAACGAAATCCGATGGTTTCTGCACATCACACGCAATCAAGGAAGGGATGCCCAGATGGCGGATACGCGCGATTACGGTTTCATCGCTGGCTTCCTTCTCGCATCCGGCGGCAACCAGGTTGCCGTTTAAATCCAGGGCGGCATAGGCCGCTTTTATGCCTGCATCGATGCCGACAATCAAGTACACGGTATGGATTACACACAGAAAAAATAAAAACGTTACGCCTTTCCCGCAGTAGATAGGCTGCCCGCCAAACCACTAGGAGGGGATTTCCATTACCGCTCGATCGGTATAATTTTGTTTAATTTTTTGCTCTCGCTCGAATTCGGAATGGGGTTTTTATTTATTTTTCGGATTGCTGCCCCGGTATTCGGTTAGTTCCTGTTTGACGAAAACCTGCGTATGCGGTGCAATATCGCGGTTGACGATGACGCCGGAGCTGATCCAGCAGTTTTCTCCAATGAGCTTACCGGGCATGGTGCAGCTGAGCACGCCGAATTTGGTGTGGTCGCCGACAATGGCACCGAGTTTGTTTCTTCCGGTATTCACCCAGCCGCGGTCGGTGCGGACGTTGATGTGCCCTTCGTCAAAACGGAAATTGGCCATCTGGGTGCCGGAGCCGATGTTCACATCGCTGCCGATAACACTATCACCGATGTAGCTGAGGTGCTTGGCTTTCACCCTATCCAGCAAAATGCTGTTTTTGACGGTGGTGGAACCGCCGACCTCGCACCCTTCGCCCAATGCTACATCGCCTTTGAGAATGGCGTTCGGGCCGACGACACTGTTGATACCAATGTAACAATTACCCTCTATGTAGCTGTCCAGGATTTTAGCGCCTTTTTCCATGATCACTTTTCCGTTTATGGTGGAGTTTTCAATGTCTCCGGTCCTGGCATCCAGCTTGTCGAGGAGATATGCGTTGGCATCCAGCAGGTTCCAGGGATAGCCGATGTCCATCCAGAAGGCATCGGTCTTCACGGCCCGTGCACCGATCAGCAGATTCACCAGTTCCTGCTCGCCCCGGGGGGATGGAGGGATGTTTTTAAGATCGTGGAATACCGTGGGCTCCATGCAGTAGATGCTGAGATTAGCTAAATCGCTTTTCGGATGTTCGGGCTTTTCCTCGAATATGGAAACGCTGTTGCCGGATAGTTCCACTACGCCGTAATCGTGCGGGTTGGGAACCTTTTTTACGGCCAGCGTAATGCCTTTTTTATGAGCTTCGATGACGCTTCGTATCGTATCGGCCTCGGTAACAATATCGCCAGCGAGCGTGACGAACGTATCGTTTATTTCATCCTCCGCAGTGAGCAATGCCGCAGCCGTGCCGTTTTCCGCCCCTTGTTTGACGAAAGTGAGCTTAATGCCCGGGTCGTGCTGGTTGAGATACGCTTTGATCTGCTCGGATAAATATCGGACGATGATAACCGCTTCCTTGATTCCTGCTTTTTTGGCTTCCTGCAGGACATGCCAGAGGATGGGCCTGCCGGCCACCGGCAGCATCACTTTGGGCCGGGTGTTGGTTAACGGTTTCAGCCGTACGCCTTGTCCCGCGGCCAGAATGACTGCTTTCATAAGTAAAATTAAGGAGCAAAAACCCTATAAATAGCGACATTCAGGAGAGTGGACTATTCAAATTAAACATCATCCCGCTCGTCCCTATCCCAACAGCTTTGTAGCTGGAGACCACGTAATCCAGCGACAAGCGGGTCTTCTGGTTTTCTTTTGCGGACGTCTTTTGTACCAATATGACTTGCAGTAAAATCACTGGTTTCATTGCTGCGTATTGCATATTGTAGTTTTACCCTTTCCCCCCAGTCACCTATTTTTCCTTCGTTAGCCTGCACGACTGCTTGAGCAAACCAGGCAGGTCCCGGATCTTGCCAGGATTGTTTTCCTTTCATCCTTACAACATGAACACGTATAACGATTGCGCCATCTAACAGACATTTCCCTTTTAATGCCGAGCCCAATCGCTGTGCCGTATTGCCTCCATTTGCAGAGGCAACTTCAGAACCGCGCATTACCACTTTATCTATAAATGCCATTATTTTACCTATTACAACATTTGAAAAGAGGTGTTTAAGAATAATATGGTTAAACGCAATGTTGTATCAGCTTCCTCAATGCGTTTGCCCGTTCTTCCAGTTTCTTTTTGTCCTTGTATTCGATGGTTAGGCGCATGACGGGTTCCGTTCCGCTGGGGCGGATGAGGAACCAGCCGTCCTCCTCATCAATGCGCAAACCGTCTTCTTCACTTCGCTTACCATCGATGGTTATTTCATTTTTTATTTTTTCCATTGCTTCTTCTTTCTTTTTACATGGATACTTTTCCCGAAGCATGGGGTAGGGTTTGAAACGCTTCGCCAATGCAGCCAGCGAGCCTTTTTCCGCGAACAGCTGGGCAAATTTCGCAGCCACCAGGATACCATCCGGGCAGGGGACGCCCTTGGAGTAGATGTATTCTCCGCACGGCTCGCCGGCAAAGATGGCTCCGCTTGCCTCCAGGCGGTGGGAGAGGCCGGTGCTGCCCACCGGCAGGATTTCGTATGTTCCGTCCAGACGTTCGATCGTTTCCCGGACGAGCAGCGACGCCTCTACGGTTGTCAATACGCGCCTGTTCTGCGCATGCTCCAGTTCCTGCTCCAGGGCCAGGGCCAGCTGGACATCCAGGCCGAGCATATTACCGTTTTCATCGATGATTACTGCCCTGTCCGCATCTCCATCATGGGCAACGCCAAAATCCGCGTTCGTCGCGTGGACGATCGCAAGCGTCTTTCCCAGGTTTTTCGCCGTGGGTTCCGGCAGGCGGTTAAAACCGGATAGCCCGGCGTTCACGCCCAGCACCCTGCAGCCGAGATCAACCAGCAAATAGGGGGTACTCACAGCCGCTGCACCGTTGCAATCCACTACCACCTTGGGTTTTTTCTTGGCAATGGACGTCCCGTCCACCAGGTTCTTTATCAGTTGCCGGTGCACCCCGAGGATCTGGGGGTCTTCCGGCGGGGCCTTCTCCGGCTTGGGAGTCGTAGAAGGGATAGGGTCCATGGAACGTTCCACTTCCCTTTCCTGTGCACGGGTGATTTCCCTGCCATCCTCAAAAAGCTTCAGCCCGTTGTATTCTTCGGGGTTGTGCGAGGCGGTGATCATGATGCCGCGGACGGCGTATTCCCGGGTGGCCAGGGCCACCGCAGGCGTAGGTGCGATTCCCAGATTAAGCACACGCTTGCCCGCATCCCGTGCCCCTGCGGCAATCGCGCGCAGCAAAGGCAGGCCGCTGGCACGGATATCGCGTCCTATCACGATGGTTTTCCGGGCAAAGGCCTGTGCGACCCCATACGCTAGCGTTTCGGTAATCTCCTTGCCATAAATACCGCGGATGCCGGATGTGCCGAACATAATCAACCTCGTACGACTCGTTTAAATGGAAGAGAGATCAGGTGGGTAAGGAAAGGGAATCCTAGCATGTGCAGGGGACGGTCCATGTGCCCGTGGCGAGAGAGGTATTCCTCGGCTCCGGCTTGCTGCAACAGCTGACCAATGCGTCGCAGCTGCGCATCGCTCTGGTGCTCCAGATAGCCCTGCACC